>JACMNA010000118.1 GCA_014378765.1 Bdellovibrio sp.
TACACCCTCTTGTTTTGGATATCATATAGATAAAATTTGCGTACATCAGCTTTTGATTGTTTAAGTTTGACTTTGGTCCTGTATTATTTAAGAAACAGGTCTAGATTAATTTTTGGTTTGCTAGTCTTTCTTAATTAATTCTTAACCTGGCAAAAGCATTTTCTAATCAATAGTTGGGGCGCATGGCATTTTATTCGGTTAAATATTTATTGTTGTTGGTAGTTTTGTCAGCGCGATACTTCATTATTGCGGGTTTGTTTTTTTATCTCACGCAGAAGTTGTTTGTGGCTGCAAGTCATAAAACCGTGGTCAATGCGAACCCACGTTTCAAAAAACAAATTCCATTTGAGATTAAGCAATCATTGGTTACAGTTTTTATTTTTGCCTTGGGTGGGCTTAATTTTGTTTTCGCTAAAGAAGCGCGCGTGAGCCAAATTTATTTTGACGTGCATGAATACGGTTGGGCCTACTTTGTATTTTCAATTTTCTTAATGTTAATGGTTAATGATATTTATTTTTATTGGACTCATCGCTTGCTTCATCGGCGCCGATTCTTTGGAAAATATCATAGCATTCACCACCGCAGTAAAGTGACAACCCCTTGGACGTCGCAATCGTTTCACTGGGTTGAATCGGTCATCAACGTTTTTATTGCCGTATTATTTCCTTATATGTTTCCGCTACACCCGACCGCTTATATTATTTTTACTTTTGTGGCATTTATTAACAACGTTTACGGTCACGGCAATCACGATTTCGTGCCCGTAAGTTTCCGAAACCGCACGCCTTTTAATTTACTGAATAGCCCGTCGATCCACGGGTACCACCACGAAAATGTCACCGGTAACTACGGGCTCTACACAAATATTTGGGATCGGTTACACGGCACCTATATTAATCCGGATGAGCGTAAAGCGTAGTTTCTTATAGTCTCGCCTCATACTGAGAGGCCAGTATCATACCGAGACGCATTTATCGATTAAGCAACCCATTTCCTAAAGTGATTCCTTAATCGTCCGATAAGACTAAGGTGGGGGAATACATTATGGGGTTTTGTCTTTTCAGACATAAGTCAGCATTTTGCTTTGGGCTTTTATTATCAAGTGTTCTTCTATTTCAAGGTTGCACCAAAACTAAATTTGCCTCAATCGATAAAGGCGTTGCCAATTTAAGTTCAGTGGCGCCAACGGCAGTCTTAAATCTCTGTAGCCCCACGCAAGCGCAAAGTTGCGTCGCCAATAATGGATCCGGTTACCAGTTTTGCGAAGCTAATGGTACACCTAAAAATTGTATTCTAGAATCATGTAATGCTGGTTTTTCACTTTCCAACGGCCAGTGTATACCCTTAAGTTGTGCGGCTAATTCGCAAACAACTTGCACGACCATCAACGGCAGCGGTACTAAAAAATGTAATTCAAGTGGCACTGGCTATGAATCTTGCGTGATCAATGCGTGTAATGCCGGTTTCAACTTACAAAATGGCGCGTGCGTCTCTAATGCGTGTACGCCTAATTCAAATATGTCTTGCCAGATAAATCACGGATCAGGAAACAAAGTTTGTAATATAACTGGCTCAGCGTACGGAACCTGTGTTCTATCATCTTGCGACACGGGTTATAATTTTCAGAACGGTACTTGCGTTGCTAATGCATGTACGCCCAATGCGGTCATTGGTTGCGTGGAAAATAATGGCAGTGGAAATGCAACTTGTAACTCTCAAGGCACTGGTTATGGTTCGTGTCAGCTGAATGCCTGTTCGTCCGGCTTTCATTTGCAAAATGGATTATGCGTGGTGAATGCGTGCTCACCGAATTCCACAACGGGTTGCCAACGCGATAATGGTTCAGGCTCTAAAACTTGTGACGCCACTGGTACGGGCTACGGGGCCTGTACGCTAAGCTCTTGTAATGCCGGTTTTAACTTACAGAATGGCGCCTGCGCTGCCAACGTGTGTTCTCCGAACAGCCAAATTGGCTGTGCAGAAAATAATGGAACCGGAATCAAAAGTTGTAACGCGCAAGGAACTGGTTTCGGCGCATGTCAATTAAATGCCTGTGGCGCGGGATTCAATTTACAGAACGGCGTGTGCGTTGTTAATGCCTGTGCTCCAAACTCTGCGGCAGCTTGCCAACGAGATAACGGATCAGGTTCAAAAATTTGTAATGGACAGGGAACTAGTTACGGTGCGTGCACGCTGAACGCCTGTAGCCTGGGGTTCAATTTACAAAATGGCGCGTGCGTTGCGAACTTATGTTCACCGAATTCGCAAGCGACATGTTCAGAGAATAACGGCACTGGTTTAAAAACTTGTAACGCGCAAGGAACCAATTTTGGCTCTTGCCAAATTAATGCATGTAACACGGGTTTCAAATTTCAAAATGGCGTTTGCGTTATAATTCCTCCTCCGGTCAAAGGTCAGATTCTTGGTTCGTGCTTATTTCAGTTCAATGAATCATTTCAAGTGACTGCTTACCCGGCCGCCGATCCAGGTTCGGCGCCTAAGTGGCCGATGTTGTCGTGTGAAATGAATGCTTCTGCAACTTGTGCAGCCGGATTTGAGCCAATGAGCGATACGCCAGTTCAAATGAATTGTTCATCGAACCCCTCTTATTTTTGGCAAAACTGCTATTGGGGCCGAAAGCGTTGCACGCGGGTATCTGGTTCAACTGAGTTACAGTACTATACCGCCGGCCAGCACTACGGGGGTTGTTTAGTTTCTTACGATGCAGGTTATAATATTACCGGAATCACCGACACGAAATGGCCCATGGTCAATTGCGCCACATCTCCGGCGACATGTGCACCAGGATTTAAATCGGTAAAGACCGCACCGGTTCAAATGAACTGCGCGACGGGAGCTTCGAAGAGTAATGTGCAAAACTGTTATTACAACAGTATGAGATGCGTAAAACAGTAATACGAAAATGGGGATCATATGAATACGATCGTACAACAAATAAAAAAATTTCGTTTTCTAGCTTTAGGGCTAACGCTAACCCTTGCCGGCTTATTGCTTTTTCAAAATTTCACCGATGCTAATGACCTTACGCAACCGGGCGCTGAAAATTCAATGAGCATCGCCAAGGGTCAGGTCATGGGCACCTGCATGTACGCCTACGATGCAAGTTTCAGCGTAACCGCATCACCTGCGGCCGTTCCGGGCTCGGTAATTTATCCGATGCTAAGTTGCACTGCCGCCGGCCAAGCCACATGCGCGCCAGGTTTTGAATTGATTTCAGAAACTCCCGTGCAGATGAATTGCTCCACGAGCCCTAATTTGGATTTACAAAATTGTTACTGGAAAGAATATCGCTGCGTGAGCACATCAGGCTCAACGCGAGCAGAAGATTTTATCCGCGGCGAAGAGTACGGCGGAGTTTTAGCCACGTACGATGCTAATTATAGTATAACTCAAATCGAGAGCATCAAATGGCCCATGACAAGATTTGACTCGAACGGTGCAACTTGTGCTGCTGGTTTTGCTCCGGTTAAATCGGCGCCCGTGCAAATGAATTGCGCAACCAATCCATCGAAATACAATGTGTCAAATTGCTATTGGATGACGACTCGTTGCATGAAGCTTTAAGGAAATTTGCAACGCTAATCCTATTCATCGGCTCGTCTAATTTATTTAATTTGATTTTAAAACGCGGATCATAATTTGCATTCTTCAAAGTTAGAATTTTATACAACAACTTTGAAGGGGTAATGATGAATATCTTGAACCCAATTTTCAGAAAACTTTTTTACGAAATCGATACAGCCCGCGGAAGCATCTCAAGCTCAGTCTGCTTCTACCCCGGCTGGTCAAGCAGCACAAACCATGCAACACTTTGACATTGAAGAAATTTTACGGAGCTTATAAAGCAAAAGTTCACAAAAGTTAGACTGACGCCATGAAACACTAAGGTTATAGCCTTCTGTTAACTATCATAGATGTTTTGTAAATTTAACGGGAAAGAGTTTTTCATTCCCGTTTTTTTAAATAGGCATGGTTTTTTGCTTAATGATTTGATTTCCGTTGACGGCGACACCCGTCTCAACTATTTTGAATTTTATGAGCATAATAGATTCAAGTACTACCGGACACAGTCGCCCCCAAGAACGAAAATTTTCTAACCGGCTTTTTATTGGCATTATTGCTTTAGTTGCCGTTGCGATGGTCGTGGCTTTAATTATGGGCCAAAAGAAAGAACTTTCGCCCACGGTTCAAGGTAAGCCCGCGACGCAAGAGTCGAAAGCGAATTCAGACGCAATTCCCTTAGCGCCGGCTGATCAACCAAAAAATTAAGCTCTAGCTTCAATGCAAAGCTGATCGCAACGTTCATTGAAAACGTGGCCCGCGTGAGCTTTAATCCAGGTCCATTGTATATTTTTATTAAAAGTTAGAACTTTTAAATCTTCGATTTGATCGGCATTTAAGCCCAGTCGAATTTGCGGCTTCGTCATTGTATTTATCAAAACTTTTGAATCAGAACATATTTCGACAGCGGTGCCTCGATCAAATTTTTGGTAGAAATAAGCTAGTGCTACCAACGCCGCGTAAAATTCCATACGGTGGCTGGAGGTGTGGCGGGCTCGTCCCGACGACTCGTGTATCGTTTTGCCATCGCGTACGATAACAAACGCCCATGATCCCCAACGACCCTTGTGGCTGCCGTCAGTGTAAATTTGAAAACTATTTTCATAGCGGCCTAAAAACTTCAGCCGCTTAATAAAAGAGTGAAGAATATTAACTTTCAAAAAAATTAATCTTTGCCTTTTGCTTTTTCTTTTTTCTTCTCCTGTTTTTCTTTGGTCGTTAACTTTTGTTTTCCTTTACTTTCTTTTTGCTTTGCTGCGCCTTTGGCCATGGTGATCTCCTGTGTTTAGGTTTTTTTGGACTGCTAATTAAGGCTAGCAGATGAGCGGCAGAAGGACACTTAATTTTTTTCGCAACAAATTAGTGTTATGTAATTGCAAGAAATTTCTTGGGCGCAGCTTTGACGAATTCTTCTGTCGTCTCAATTTAAGACGTCGCCATTTAGTGTCCATGGTACAGGATTTTTACTTCGAGGTGCACTAAAACATAGTAAATTGGAGATGAGTAGGCACACAAAGTGCTCTATCATTTGATATGAATCTTAGCCCTTTTTACTTTTTTTACCTACTGTTCAATTTATTGTTTATTCCGCAATTTAGTGTAGCCCAGGTAAGCCTGTGCTCCTACCTGTTTAAAACCAAAACCATCGAGCAATCCAAAACCCAATTTGTGCGTGCTAAAAGCTGGAAAACCTTTGATCAGTTTACTTACTTAAATATTAGTTCTTTCAAAAAAATATTACTGCTGAGTGATGCCGGGCGTGGCGCACTTGAACTTGAGTCTAGAAAGACGAGTGAACAGCTGTTGATTAGTACTGACATTAACCAAAAACCAGGCGTAAATTTGATTGCTGATAATAATAAGTTACCCTTTCGCGAAAACTCCTTTGATTTCATTTATTTAAACCGTGGGCTGTGCCCCTGCCGAGGAGCCATCGCTTGCGGCGGAATTAACACCCAGCGCGATTCAATGACATCATTCTTAAATTCTATTATTCACATGTTGGATAAGAAAAATCCAAACTCGTTGGCGATTTTAACTGGCTTTTACTTTCCAGGCTTATTTGGAAAAACTGTACCAACTCTTTGGCGAACAGTCGTTGACGAAATGCAGGCCGCAAATCCGCAGTTGCAAATTGGCTTATTGACGGCCGACGGTATGTCCAACACAGTTGAGTATGGATTTATTGGCGTTGTTATTTCGACTGATCGGACCAAACCAAATAGTCAGCGTATTAACGAACTTTATCCGATGCCAGTCATGCACCCTGATACTCAACTTTTTTTCTAGTTAAGCCCAAGGTCGCGAAGTTGTTTTCGTTGATAAGCCCCGAAGACCCCTTCAAAAAGACATCTAATTAGCGGATCTCGCAAAGAATCCGCCGTTTTGAGTCTGACTTCTATTTCATTTTCAAAATTTAAGTCATTAATGCGCATGTAAAGCGACGTCAGCGTTTCGCCGTAAAAAAGCGCGCGGTGAAGTTTAAACATCGATATTTCAGAAGTCCATGAAATGAGTACGGGTCGCGCTAAGCAAAGCGAAATACGCTGCCCCTTCAACTGATAAAAAAAGTCGCGGGCTATCCCCGTTTGATCAAAAATAGTTAATTGCCAGAAACATTCATTCACAAAGTAATCGTCTTCCAGTTCTTCTAATGAACTATATCGACTCATTAGCTCGTTCCGGCAGTAGTCAATAACTTGGTTTCGTTGTTCGGCTGATAGTGCAGGAAAATTTTTCGCAATTTCCGAAGTTTTGGGAACCTCCACGGTCGCGTCAAAATCATAATCTACAATTGCAGTCGTTAGCAATCGTACCCACGGAACGGCCGGAGCCTTGCGAATCTCACCAAAGCTTAATTCAATACTTTGTGAGGGATCTAATCTTAATACTTTTACACTTGGCAGCACGCGATTTATTTCTTTCTCAAACTTTTTGTAAGTGATCGGAAAAAATACTTGATTATACCACGACCAACTTTCTAATTTAAATTGGCACGAACTCGGCACAATTACTTTTGGCTTTAACCTTTCAATTTGCGCGGTCCACTCGGGCGGCAATTCTTGCACGGTTGGATCGCCTTTTGTCATTCTTGATGGTGCCAGCACTTCGATTTCGCGCATGGTTTGAAAAGGCCACAGGATCAGATCCCAAATGGTTGTTAGCTGGAGGGTCTGCATTGTTTCCTCATCAATCCAGGAATCTACCACGTTAAGTATATTTATTCCACCAACCCTGATGTGAAAGATTGAATCGACTTCCGCATCAAGCGCTCGGCGAGCGATGATTTCAAACTCATTAATTTGCATGGGTTGATTGAGTTCAATGGATTTGACTTTGTTGAAGCCAAGTTGTTCCACCATTTCAAGCATTTCAGCGTGCTGACAAAAAATGTAAATGGGCGTAGCTCGATTTAATAAATTAAGACTTTTAAGCGAACAATGGTCATCGTGATAATGCGAAATGAAGACCGCCGCTATTTGTAATTCTTTTATTTTGGTTTCATGAAATTCTACTGGGGGAAAGGCGTAGCAATTGGTACTAAATGGGTTTTCAAAGATAGGGTCAAAAA
>JACMNA010000119.1 GCA_014378765.1 Bdellovibrio sp.
AAAAAGGGCATACTACTTATGGGTGTTCTTTTCATCCAACAATGAAAGCATCTCTAGAGGTAAATCAATGAGCTTTTCATCGCAAGCTCTATTAAACGAAGCCTTAAAGATGACAAATGATTATTTGTCAAAAAAGACCTTGGGGCGAGACGAAGAACTGCAAATGTTATCTTGCTCCTACGCTAATTTATTTTTGTTAGCAGCTTCAAAGGCAAGCATGAATGAAATAGGGTCGGCCCACGAATTAATCGCAAAATGTTTTGAACGCTTAGGTGATACGGTCTGGTCTGAAAAACACAAAGTAACCGCCGCAGGATATTTTAAACTTTTAGATAATGAAGCTTGTGGAAGAGATATGCAGGGTGGATTAGATTTAGATTTAATGCCGCAGTCACTTGCAGTTTGTCGACTTCAACCTAATGACGGCATTCCTACTTGGATTCAAAAGTCTGATTTTTTTAGCGTAACACGATCTAATGACGAGCTATCAATTGTATGCACAGACGTTGGTATACCTGATTCTGTAAGGTCTGAAAAAGGCTGGCGGTGCTTGAAAGTGAAGGGGCCACTTGATTTCTCACTTACCGGCGTACTTGCCTCTTTAGTAACTCCGCTGTCTACTGCGAAGGTTAGTATTTTTACCATTTCAACCTTTGATACTGACTATCTGCTTATTAAGAATAATGATTTAGAAAATGCTCGGTTAACTTTGTCGAATGCTGGCCATAGAATAGACGATTCGAAAAAATAATTTTGAAAGACTCAAGAAGATTATTTACATCTTAAGACATGAATTGATTCAGATACTTAACGGGGCTAAATTCGTATTACTGCTTTAGCGTATCGATTTCAAAAACCTCGGCGTAGGCCTCGGCATTTTGGGGTTGCGCGCCGACCAGGGCGAAGCGGGCGTAACCGTCTTCACCCTTACGAACTTGGTAATGATGAATCGCAAGGCCCGGTTGGGCGGCGCAGTTGCCGTCTTCGGTAATTTCAAGCACGACTTCAAGTTCAACGGGTAAAGCATCATCAACATTTTCTAATATTTTTTTAAGATCACCAACGGTCATCGCGCGCTGAATGATATTTGTGACTTCTTCAGAATTAGCACCCAGTTCTTGCCATGATGCTTTCATTTCAGCAATTTGGTCTTCAGATAGGTTAAGCATGTTGCCTCCGGGGTTTGAGTTCGTTAGCATTGGTTTAAATCAAACGGTGCGATATGTCCAAGTAAACCGTAAGCCTGATTTAGCCATATGGGGAGAGCTAGTGAAGCATATCGGCGGATGCCATTGCGGCCAAGTTAAGTACGAAGTTGAGATGAACTTAGAGAATGCTATTTCGTGTAATTGTTCGATTTGCATGAAGCGGGGAAGCTTGCTTGATTTTGTACCCGAGGCCAATTTTAAACTTCTTTCGGGCGAAAGAGATTTAGGCGACTATCAGTTTAATAAAAAAAGAATTCATCACCTGTTCTGCAAAAAGTGCGGAATCATGTCTTATGCGAATGGATTGAGTCCAGATGGTCAAAAAATGGTAGCCATTAATGTGCGCTGCCTCGATGTCGTTGAACTTGGAAAAATTAAAATTAAAGAATACGATGGAAAAAACCATTAAATTACGAAGCCTATTTAAAAAAGAAAATTTTGTTAAAATATTTGCGACTGAACAATTTGTAAACAGACCGCTTGAACAAGTTTTCGATTTTTTTTCTAAAGCTGAAAATTTACAAAAAATTACGCCGCCACTGCTGAATTTTAAAATTCTAACGCCCTTGCCAATTAACCTTGGTGAAGGCACGTTGATCGAGTATCAAATCAAGGTGCATGGCTTTCCGATGAAGTGGCGCACCCGAATTGAGTCTTGGCGTCCACCATATCAATTTGTAGATACCCAATTGAAGGGGCCCTACAAACTTTGGCATCATACGCATGAGTTTATCGCGGTCAACCCAGTGAAGACGTTGATGAAAGACACGGTTCGCTACCAAGTGCCGTTTGGAATACTGGGGTTGATTGTTAATCGCTTGCTAATTAAGTCTGACATTCAAAAAATATTTTCTTACCGACGATCTGAAATACAAAAAATTATGAATACAACCTTAAAGCCCTTACTGGCGGCTCCTCTGCTTCAACGGATTACATTTACTGGCAAGATCCATCTGATTAATAACGATCAAGAATTGCATTCAGCGCTAGAGATCTTAAATGCGGCGGAGGCGCTTGGTTTCGACACTGAAACACGTCCTAGTTTCAAAAAAGGTGAGGTCTACAAGGTGGCCTTGCTACAATTGTCTACGGAAACAGATGCCTTTGTCTTACGGCTTCATAACATAAATAATTTTCAAAAGCTGATCGCACTTCTAGAAAACAGAGCAATTGTTAAAGTGGGTGTGGCGATTCGTGATGATTTAAAGCTCCTGCAAAAAACTTTTTCATTTACCCCGCAAGGCTTCGTTGAATTACAAACTTTGGCCAAAGAAAAAGGCCTCAAAAACGCCGGCTTGAAAAGTATGACGGAAGAGGCCTTAAATGTAACAATTTCTAAAGGCCCAAAAATGACAAATTGGGAAGCTCCACATTTGACCGAACGCCAATTACTTTATGCTGCGACCGATGCCTGGATTGGCTTAACGCTTTATCGAAAGTTAACAACTTTATAAATTTTGACAGAACCTTTAAAATTACTTAGGTTGTCTCGATGGATTACAATCTGTTAGCCACGTTTGCTTTACTAGTAGGTCTTGAACTTGTATTAGGCATAGATAATATTTTATTAATTTCGATTGTCACCGACCGCGTTGAAAAGAGTGCGCGTAACACAATTCGATTGATTGGCTTGGGCCTGGCGCTTGCCGCGCGTTTATTGTTATTAATGGGCGCCAGTTACCTGGTGAAATTAAGTGAGCCAGTTTTGGGCCCCTTAAGCTATAAAAGTATTGTTTTAATTTTAGGGGGCGCTTTTTTAATTTATAAAGCCGTTAAAGAAATTCACCACGTTATTGAAGCGAAAAAAGAAGAAAATTTAATCAAGCCCTTGCATGTAACATTTCTATCGGCAGTGGCTCAAATTATTTTGTTAGATATTGTTTTTTCAATTGATTCGGTCATCACGGCGGTTGGTTTAACCGATAATTTGATGGTCATTTACGCGTCGGTAATTATTTCTTTTATTATCGTACTTATTTTTTCAGGCCGAATTGCTTCGTTTGTTCAGCGCCACGCAACCCTTAAGATTCTAGCGCTTTCATTCCTAATCACCATTGGTGTTACTTTAAGCATTGAAGGATTCGGCGGGCACGTTCCAAAAGCTTATATTTATTTGCCAATGGTGTTCGCGCTTGCGGTTGAGCTTTTGCAAATGCGCTTCGCTTATAATCAAGAGAAGCACAAATAAAACATGGAGCAAGTGTCGGTAGAACCTATTAAGATTTTTGCCCATGCAATCAGTGCAATGAAGGGTATTCCGCCAGAGTTCATTCTAAAAAATTCACCTTTACCCCTTTTAATGAGTAAAAAAAATAATGAATGGGTTAGCTGGAGCTGCCTTGTTGAGTGGATGGACTGGCTAGATCAATCAGAATTTGCGCCCATTGATTGGCTTCGCGTTGGTGAAGAGGGCCTTAAGCCTAAAGACGTGTTAATTGCTCAGATAATCGGGCGTATAGCTTTTTCGGTTCGCGCTGGCTATTGGCTAACCGCAAAATGGTTTGGCCCTTCGCAATTTCGAGTCATTACCTGTCAGTTTGAAGTGATTGATGAAAATCGTATCCGCGAAACATTGATTGTTCCAACATCGCTTGCGCCCTGTCCGCAATTATTTATGGTTTTTAAAGGAACTCTAGCGGTCTTTCCGAAATTGGTGTTTGGTTTACCAAATTCTCAAGTTGAATTGCAGATGAAGTCTCATCAAGCCATTTACGAAATTGTGATGCCCACTCATCAGCCGTTTTTAAGAAGATTGCGCATGAGTTTTAAAAGTTTATTGGGATTAAAAAGTATCTTTCGTGAACTAATGCAGCAACAAGAGGCTATTAGTTCCCAAAGTTTAAAGTTAGTTCAAGAACGTAGCGAAATCAGAAATACAATGGCTAATTTTCCGGACGGAATTTTGATTCACCGGCACGGAAAAATTATTTTTTATAACGAAAACATGGCAAACTTTTTAAATTGTAAAAATTTGCAAGTGCTTATCGGTAAAGACATATTAAGTATGGTATCGCCTGATGATCTTGAAAAGGTGAAGACACGCATTGCCGCGCTTCGTGAAAATCCTAAGCTTAAGAATCGCGCCATTGAAGTAACCTGTAAAAAATTTGGTACGGAAGAAAAGGCTTACGGCGAAGTCACCTCAATGACGACCCTGTACGAGGGTGAGCCCGCAATTTTAGTCGTAACTCGAGACTTGAGCGAGCGTAAAAAATATCAAACCCAACTGATTTCAAATGATCGCCTTGCCAGTATGGGCCGTCTAGCCGCTGGGGTCGGGCACGAAATAAATAATCCACTCTATTACGTGATGTTAAAATTAGATGCAATTCGTGAAAAGTTAAACGACAAAGTTGATCAAGTGACGCTAAGAAATTTTGATGAAGTAAACTATGGACTTACGCGGATTCAATCGATCGTTAAAGATTTAAAAAGTCTGTCTTGTGGCCCGGCCGAAGAAAATGTTCAAGAAATCGATGTCGCAACTAACTTAGAGTCTGCGATTATGATCGCCAGCCACGAAATTCAACATCGAGCCGAGCTAATCGTTGAGTTGCAGCCTCTACTTAAAGTTATGGCTAACGATTCGCAATTAGGACAAGTGTTTTTAAATTTACTAATTAATGCTGCCCAATCCATCGAACCAGGCCAAACTAGGTTGAATAAAATTTTTGTAAAGGCCTATGCGCAAGATCGAAACGTAGTTATTGTGATTCAAGATACCGGACGCGGGATTTCTGAAGCAGTTCAACAAAATATTTTTGAGCCATTTTATACGACCAAACCGGTAGGCCAAGGCACGGGTTTAGGATTATCAATTTCGCAAACGATCATTAATCGGTTTGAGGGTCACATTTCTTTTGAATCTAAGCCGGGGATCGGAACAACATTTAAAGTTGTACTACCAGCTATTATTAATCCAACCGTTCAAGATGATGTGCCTAAGAATCTATATAATAAAAACCAAGCAAATAGTCGCATCAGTGGCCATGTCGTTATTATTGACGATGATGTCGATTTACTTGAAACGATGAAAGAAATAGTAAGTGAAGAACACAAAACGAATGCGTTTTTGAATGCCGCCGATGCGCTTTTTTATCTGACGGAAAATTCAAACGTCGACGTTATTATTTGCGATTTGATGATGCCAAATATGGGCGGAATTGAATTTTATGAAAGGTTAAAAGTGCAGGCGCCTCAATTACTGAATCGCATAATTATCTTAACTGGTGGAAGTTTTACTGCCAAAACGGCGCATTTTTTAAATCAACCCGATATTCGAGCCTTTGAAAAACCATTGCGAAAAGACGAGCTTTTGAATTTGATTAATACGCATGTCGTTCGGTCTAAGCAAAATCAAGAAGCAGCTGGCTATAGTCCTTAATTCTATTTTAATTCATTAAACTGTTCGATGGTAAAACCGAACTTAGCTTTTGGCTGACCGCAATGCGTGCCTGGCGCATTGAATCAGCATTTTGCTCGAGCACTTTTATTTTAGAATTTTGGCATAGATCCGTTACTAGTCAAAGTTTTTGAAGCTAAGAAGCTAGAACCAGCAGAAAGAACGCCTATTTGCCGGGAGCTAAAATAAGCGCGGCCGAATTTTTGGTAGCTCAACCCTTAGATTGGGCATTTGCAGGTGATCTTTTAATTAAGCCACCCGCTGCTTGAAAAATATTTGAAGAATGTAAAAGTCCGCGCGGCGTGCCTGATTGCGCAAATTTTTTAGGGAGAAAAATCCATTATAAATTTAGGCTCTTGCGGAGGAGTTGATTTAAATCGTACGGCCGGCGGTGCTGATTTTCTTAGTAGAACGCCCGCGGGCCGACGACGTGGCAGCGAAATCGTAAATGTGCTTCCGTGACCCATGTGGCTTTCAACCGTGACCGCACCACTATGCGCTTCAACGATTGATTTAACGACGGCCATGTTAATTCCGGCCCCTTGATCGGCGGTCTTCGGCGCTTGCCAATAATGATTAAAAATTTCATGTAACTGGGTATCAGGAATTCCGGGCCCATTATCTTTAACCGAAATAAAAACAAATTGCTGGTCACTGCGAACTTTTATAATAACTTTACTTTGTCTTGGACTAAACTTGATTGCATTACCAATTAAGTTAGTAAGCACACGCATGACGCGCTCGCGGTCAATAAAGGCCAATACGGGCGGATTAACTGGGTAAAATTCAAGGCGCACATCTTTTTGCTTGGCGAAAGGCTCAAGCATCAACTGAGCTTCGTCTAAAATTGCATCCAGCCCAATTTGCTCTACGCGCAAAGTTAGGTTTTCAGTCTCTGCTTTTGTTTCATCTAAAATATCTTTCACGCGGTCATCAATGAGCGCGACGGCGCTATCGATCAATCCAACACCATTTACAAATGTTGTGGCATCTAATGAAGTTTTTAAAAGAGTTGTAGCTTCCGTGATGGCAAACAATGGGTCGGTCAAATCCTGAGACACGGCCGACAAAATTCCATCGCGGGTTAAAGACGCCTTGACGGCTGCCTGGTAAAGCCGGTTGCGCTCGTTAATGTTGCTAGCGCGCTGACGGTGCATACGTAAAACTAAGAATGCCATAGCCGCAAATAAGGCGCTCAACAGCGCAGTTAACAATATCATCGCATCAGGAATAAGGGCCTCGGCCTCGTGTGCGGCTGCTTCCGATTTTTTCTGTGCGCGGTCCATCTCAGCTTTATGAACCGCCGTAATTTCGTCTAACGCTTTATTAATGCCAGATTTGATCGGCGCAATTTTTGCGCGATAAAACTGTCCTACAATTTTCGGCTCCGTTTGTTTGGCGCGAAATTGCATTCCTTGGTCAAAAAATTCTTGCTCTTGTTGAGTAAGGGTTTGAATGCGTTTTAAAATTTCGGGAACTTGGCCCACGCTAAATTTGTTTTCAAAACTTGCTAACGATTCGGCAAGTGCTTGTTTTTCTTTTTTCTGAGTATCGAATAAACTGGTTGATCCCATTAAGAAAAAAGAAAGGCTATTCGACATTTCAGATTCAGAGATATTACGTAAGCGTTCAACTTCAGAAAGCGCACGGGTATCAACTGCCGCGGAAGAGTTTTTTGCGACAATTGTTTTACGCAAGTTAATTGAAAAGGCCCAGGCGGCGGCCATTAAGACCACGAAAAAAATTGAAATAATTAATAAAAACTTGCGCTCAAGATTTGAATTGGTTGCGGTGGTCGTATTTTTTTTCATACGGCTAAAGTAACTAAAATTGCCCACAAGTTGCAATCCCAACTTTGCGAGATTTATTTTATGGCTTTTCGCGCTAATAAATATTTAAATTGACTGAAATTTGACCTAATGCAGTGTATCCACCTTGAAAAGTAGACCGTCGTCTAGTGCCATGTAGATGGAAATAATTGATAATTAGAGAATGAAAATATTTACAATTGTTACGCCTCTACTTGCCTTTGCAATTTTAGGTTGTGTTACCAAAGCCTTCAGAAATCCTCAATCAGAGAATAGTTTCCATTTAGAATTCTTAAAGTATGAAACAAATGTCGACTTAGTCCAATCGGTCAACCTGCGCACCGGATTTTTTCATGAATCAGGTGAAACTGCTTTTAAGGGCTGCGTAATTTACTTAGAAGGTTTAGGCGACTCGATCATGAATCATCGGCCCCTCTTTCAGTATCTGTCCAAAAGTGGCTATCGAGTTTTAGCATTTGATTACATGGGGCAGGGCGGTTCAGAAGGCAAAATGAATCACAGTCGCATTTCAACTTCGCTTGAATTTCAAAAGTTAGAAATTGCCACACAAGCTAAGTATGTTTGGAATCAATACGAAAAAGTTAAAGGGGCGAACGGGCAAGATTGCACGAAAAGTCGAAAGGTTGTGATCGGCTGGTCGACGGGTGGGTTAGTTGCTTATCAGTTAGCCTTTGAAGGTTGGGCCAATGGTGTCGTGCTGTTAGCCCCGGGGCTTCACACGCGCACGTTAATTGGCGAGGCGGCCGAATCACCAACTTTATTGCTATCGTCGACAAGTCAAATTATTACCGAAAGAACATTAACGCGAAATAAATTTGAAAATAAAATTAATCCACATATTGATTCCATCAAACCTCAATCGCCAACGGTGGTACCTAATTTTGCCCTGAGTCTCATTATTGGAGCAAAGCTTGCGCGCACTTGGGATATCGCTAGAAGCGTTGAAGGAATTGTTTTTTTAAGCGGCAACGAAGACACTTACGTGAACCGTGAAAATACGATGCAGACTTTAAAAAAGAAGGCCCCGCATTTTAGCGTTTTCGCCTATGACGGTGCCCTGCACGAATTAGACAATGAATTGCCCGTGGTGACGAATGATATGTACCCAAGAATTACGCAATTCTTAGATCAACAGTCGCAAGTTAAGCTTAATTTGACAACCGAGCTAAAAAAATAGTCGCAAAAAAAAAGAAGGCCACCGCTTCATGTAGCGGGACCCTCTAAGAGAAAACTGGTAAATAAATTTATTTTGTTTCGAGCACAGCTTTTGTTTCGACCGCATTCATAAATGGGCTTTGATACTGTTGAATTTTTTAAATGTATGTTTCACAAAACCCTTCTTTATTGGTCTTAAACCTCAAAGTTGATTATTCAAGCTTTAGGCCCATAATTTTTTGCTAAGCTCAACTTCATACTCATTAGGGCGTCTCAAAAAGATACCAAGACATTTTTTGCGAACGCGTGTAGACTTTGGGGCATAAAAATTTCAATTTTAATTCCGGCGCATGTAAGCGATGCCACGGGCTCAGCGGGCAATGATTGTGCATGGGGGTTAATGAGTGACCGACGCCTTTATTTCGATTTAGAATAATAACATGATTAAAACAAAAGCCTTTGCTGCCTATGATGCTAAAACTCCGCTAAAACCGTTTTCGTTAGAACGACGTGAACCCAATGCCGATGACGTGGTCATTCAAATTTCACACTGTGGAATTTGTCATTCTGACATTCACACCGTGCGCTCTGAGTGGGGCCCCGCCAAATACCCGTGTGTGCCCGGGCATGAAATTGTTGGTCACGTTATACAGGTCGGAAAAAAAGTTAAAGCTTTTAAAGTGGGCGACACGGCCGGCGTTGGTTGCTTTGTTGATTCGTGTGGTAAATGTGAGAATTGCAAAGCAAACGAAGAACAGTATTGCCAGCGACAAACCGTTTACACTTACAATAGTTATGAAACCGATGGTAAAACACCGACCTACGGTGGATATTCTAGCCATATCACCGTACGAGAAAAATACTGTTTGAAAATAAAAAAATCTTTACCTTTAGCGGCCGTGGCACCACTTTTGTGTGCGGGTATAACTACGTATTCGCCACTGAAACGGTACAATGTTAAAAAAGGTTCTAAGGTTGGAGTGGTAGGACTTGGCGGCTTGGGCCACATGGCCGTCAAATTAGCTAAGGCGATGGGCGCTGAAGTTACGGTTTTTAGCACCTCGCCCAATAAAAGTGGAGACGCAAAAAAATTAGGCGCAAAGTATTTTATTATTTCTAAGAATCCAAAAAATATCTTAGATAAATCCGGTTATTTTGACTTAATTATCGATACGGTCTCGGCCGAACACGATATTAATCCCTATTTACAAAGTCTTAAAAAAGATGGCACCGTCGTTTTACTGGGAGTTCCGCCTACGCCGCACAAAATCAACGCGTTTTCTTTAATTGGTGGGCGTAAGCGTTTAACCGGATCACTCATTGGTGGAATCAAAGAGACGCAAGAGATGTTGGATTTTTGCGCTAAGAAAAAAGTGTTTTCCGATATTGAATTAATTTCGGCCGATCAAATTAACGAAGCTTACGAACGTACGATTAAGGGAGACGTAAAATATCGTTTTGTGATTGATGCGACCACTTTTTAGAGTTTGATCGAAAATTCCACAAGGTATTGAGTCATTTGAATTAAAAAAATTATTTTAGTTTTTGTAATTCTTTTTCAAGTTGATCGAAAGCTGAATTAATTGTTTTGCGCATAATTTCGATCATCTCATCATTTTTCAATACAACTAAGTTGAGTATTTCAGTGCGCTTGCGTAAAAAAAGCTGAAGCACTTTTTTTCTTTCGCTTTCCGTAGCAAGTTCAAAAGCGGCTCGGTTTAAGGGTGGTAGTTCGTCTTCACCTGTTGCAAAAGTCGCAACAGTAAACCCGCTAGGAATTAATATTTGTCTGCCATCGGGTCTTTCAAACATTTTCATGTTAACTAAGCTATTGGCCGTTTTACGATTGACAATGAAGGTATCGGGCGGAGTTTTTCTAAT
>JACMNA010000120.1 GCA_014378765.1 Bdellovibrio sp.
ATATAGCAGCCGTTTACAAAGAAAAATTGATGGCCTTCCCGTAGATATTTCTCGATGTTTGAATTTATTTGATTATCCACCGGGCGTATTACAAGCCGAGTACGATGAAGCGCATCCAAAGAAAAAATCTAATCGAAAACCAAGCGGAAAGTCAGCTAAGAAATAGAAGTAATTCACAAGTTCGAGAACGGTAACCCCATTCTCGAACTTTCTGCAATTCCTAAACTAAGCCAAGTTATGCGCCAACAGCATCTCGCGGTACTTCGGCAGTGGCCACAGCTCATCGGCCACTAATAACTCAGCCGCATCGACCGCATCACGCAATTTAAAGGAAGCGGGTTGCAAGTCTTCCATGATTTCCCACATGCGTTTGTTCTCGTCGTGGCCTTTGCGAGATTTTTCGACTTTGTTTTTAAACGCTTCGTAGCGTGCTAACACGTCGGCGAAAACTTCTTCGAATTCGGCCATGCGGACTTTATGCGATTTTTTCAATGCCGCAAAGCTCATCGACTCGTGCGCAGCGCCCAATTGCTCCATATGTTTTTCTAACGCCGGCACAATGTACGTGCTGGTTAATTCAAGCAGGCTTGTGTGTTCGATGTCTAAAGTTTTAACGTAACGCTCAACCGCGATGTGGTAACGAGAATCAATTTCTTCTTTTGAAAGAACTTTCATGTCGATTAAAAATTGCGTGGCCTTTTTATCTTTTAAAACTTCTAAGGCGTCGGGCGTCGTGTTTAGAATTGGTAAGCCGCGCTTTTTCGCTTCGGCCTTCCACTCGTCAGAGTAGCCGTTACCGCTGAAACGAATGGCTTTCGTTTCTTTAACGATCAATCTGATTAATTCCATGACGGCTTCATCGCGTTTTTTCTTTTTTAGTAAATCTTTAAGCTGCTCACTGCTTTCGGCGAACGACGCCGCGACCGCCGCGTTTAAAAATGACATCGGTACGGCGACGTTTTGCGAAGAGCCGACGGCGCGAAATTCAAATTTATTTCCGGTGAAGGCGAAGGGGCTGGTGCGATTGCGATCGGTGTAATCTTTAGAAATGTTTGGAATTTGGCTGACGCCTAAATCAATGATTTGCTCTTCAGTGGCTTTCAAAGCTTTACCGGCTTCGATCGTATTTAATATATTTTCTAATAAACTACCTAAGAAAACCGAAATGATCGCGGGCGGAGCTTCGTTTGCGCCCAACCGGTGATCGTTACCCGGGCTAGCAATCGCCGCGCGCATGGCCGAAGCATTTTTATAAACCGCGCGCAAGACAACCGCTAAACAAGCTAAAAAACGTAAATTTTGATGAGGCGTGTGGCCGGGCTCTAATAAATTTTCGCCCTTATCATTCGCCATTGACCAGTTATTATGTTTACCCGAACCGTTGACGCCCGCGAATGGCTTTTCGTGCAAGAGGCACACCATGCCGTGCTTAAGCGCCACACGTTTTAAAACTTCCATCGTTAATAAATTGTGGTCAGAAGCAATGTTCATATCTTCAAATATCGGAGCTAATTCAAATTGCGACGGGGCCACTTCATTATGGCGAGTCTTAATTGGAATACCCAATCGATAAAGTTCAAACTCCGCTTCTTGCATAAAAGATTTAATGCGCGAAGGAATCGATCCAAAATAATGGTCTTCTAATTGCTGTCCGCGCGCAGATGAAGCGCCTAATAGAGTACGACCCGTCATAAGTAAGTCGGGGCGAAGGGCGGCGAAGTTTTTATCGACTAAGAAATACTCTTGCTCGGCCCCTAAAGTGGTTTGAACTTTTTTTGCATCAACGTCACCCACTAATTTTAAAAATTGCACGGCTTCAGTTGATATCGCTTCGATCGATCGTAATAGTGGCGTTTTATTATCCAACGCTTGTCCGTGATAACCGAAGAACACCGTTGGTATACAAAGCGTTTTTCCGTTTTCTTCTTCAATAATAAATAACGGTGACGATGGATCCCATGCGGTGTAACCGCGCGCTTCAAAAGTTGAACGCATTCCGCCCGAAGGAAATGAGGAAGCATCGGGCTCGCCTTGAATTAATTGTGAACCGGTAAAGCGCTCGATCACTCGTAATTCAGAGTGATTGGCGTGTTGAATTGAAATGAAAGCATCATGTTTTTCAGCCGTCAAGCCCGTCATCGGTTGAAACCAATGACAAAAGTGGGTGACGCCTTTAGTGACCGACCACTCTTTAACCGATGAAGCAATGGCTTCGGCCGTTTCTTTCGGAAGTTTTTTTCCGTGCTCGAGAGTTTTAATTAAGTTTCCGTAAGCATCTTTCGGAAGTTTTTCACGCATTTGACCTAGACCAAATGTCAGACAGCCAAAATATTCAGAAATGGGCGCTTCTTTTCCAAACGCATCTTTCACTTTTTCTATTTTTCTGATGGGGGCATTAACAGCAGCTTGAAAGGCCATAGATCTTTTATCGGTCGAGGCGTGCGACGACGAATCGTTCATAGGCAGAACTCCTTCTATTGAATCTCTACGAATAAGTACTCGCAGAAAAGTTATTAATTCACTGGAATCTCTAGCAGAACTAAAAGCTCTTAGAAAAACCAGCCCTAATAATAAGTGGTCTAACAGGACTTGTCCATACGGTTGTGCTTGAATATTCTATAAGCACACAAAAAACCGAGGGGATGTATGAAGAAGTTAGCGATTTTATTAGGGATTTTTGGACTAGTCGTTTCTTGTACATCAGCCCCAAATCGTGATGGCGTCCCGCCCGAAGCGCGACTTCCGCACCGGCACGGTCACGTGGAACCAGCACCTAAAGCCGAGCCATTACCGGAAGAACCGGTCATTGATTACGTGGGCCTTCAAAGATTTTTAAAATTAGATCGCAATTACAGTTCGTTAGGTTACAGCGAGCATTTATTTAATACGTGCGAAGTGGGCTTTGGCTATTCACGCACTAATAATTGCGATTTAAAATATTTTGTGGTCAGTCACTTTCGTCTGCAGTGCCGTGATTCAGAAGGAACAATTTCTAAAATTTTAACCGAAGCCGACTTGCGCCCGATTTCACGCGAAGAAATTTTTTGGACTTTAAGAGATGTAAACGGAACGCTTTACACCGATTCGGAAGGTTACGGCCAAATTCGGATGGTATCTTCGGACTCACAACGTGATTCACGTTTGAAATTAACGCTCAAAAATGACTATTTGTATTTAAAAGCGGGTGAGCTCAAACAAATGACGACGCCAAAGAATTGGTGCAATAACTAGACGGTTGTAGGATTTGATTCTGCAACTGGTTTTTTTTTAAAAAACATATACCCGTGAAAGAAAAAGGCGATAAACCATTTAACCCAAATGGCCGTGGCCCCGTGATAGTAAGCGTAGATGCCGGTCGTCACCGCCGCAAATACACCTAGCAAGTGCAGATGCTTTCGATTCGGTACGATGATTGAGAATAAAAATAAGCATGTCGATAACCATCCCACTGCTTCCATTCCGATAACTTTATAATCCATTTA
This sequence comes from Bdellovibrio sp., assembly GCA_014378765.1. Taxonomy (GTDB): domain Bacteria; phylum Bdellovibrionota; class Bdellovibrionia; order Bdellovibrionales; family Bdellovibrionaceae; genus Pseudobdellovibrio. The sequence goes on from JACMNA010000120.1 coordinate 3,483, forward strand.
AACCTCTTGGTTTTGCATTCAGAGATTTACCAATTTCAACTAACGCCATCTCGGCAAAGAATTGCTGACGGCGCTCTTGCATTAGCGGTGATTTCATTGGCGCTTCAACGGTCTTCATGGTGCGATGGCCGTTAATAGAAAATAAAATAACACATTGATCTTCGGCGTAGGGAAATAAAGCTAAGAATTGATCTTCATCGTCAAAAAAATCAGCCGTTATATCTGAGGCGTAATTTTGTTTGAAGCTCCACTTTTTTAAACTTTTTAATAAGGGGCTTAAGCGTGCATGCAAATAGCCGTTAGAGACGTAATCATAAAAAGTAAAATCAATGGTCTTAAGCGCTTGAGTCACTAAACGGGCCACATCTTCAAAATCTTTGGTGATGGTGTAAGGCTTTAAAGCGGCATCTACTTTTTCAATCCAAGATTGCCACATATTTTTTTCGGATTCTAAATACGAAAGTTTAACCTCCACGTACGGTAAGTGCACGCGGTACCCAATTTCAAAAAAATTTTCAGGCTTTTGACCTAAGGCATTTTCAACCGCGTAAGCAATATCTGATTCGCCTACGCCGAGCGTATCCCAAGCTTGAGTTGTAATTTTATCAAGGCCTTGCGTGTTTTTTGTAAGCCAAGTTATGAGATGATCTTTCCATATCGCTTCGATTTCGCGCGGCGGGCCGGGCAACACAAAAATTGTTTTTAATTGATCTGTAATTTTCACGGTTAACTGAAAACCGTGCGCCGTTCCGTCAGAGTTATGCAGAATCGTGGCGCCTTCCGGAAAATAACATTGTTGGCGTTGCATATCGCGAACGGTGAGCCCGCGCGATGAAAGACGCTCGACAATGTGAAGCCACGACGCTTCATCAAAACGTAAAGGCTTTTGACTCCAATCTGAAATTACGTCGCGAGTGAAATCGTCAGACGTAGGCCCCAATCCTCCGGTCACAAATAAAATGTCTGCGCCCAACGCCAAATAATTAAGTGAATCCAAAATAACTTTTCGATCATCGGCAATGGTTAAATGACTATGCGTTTGTACGCCGAAGGCTTTTAATTTTTCTGATAAAATCGCGGCATTTTTATTGATGATTTGACCAGTGGTGAGTTCGGTTCCTACCGCCAGTATTGATGCTTTCATAGGCATTGTCCCGTCTTAAAAAACTTTATCTGAACTAACAATACTGATACAGTCAAGCCTCTTCAAAAAAAGATACTAAAGGATATTTATGACCGAATGGAAAAATTTTGATTTATTGAATCCGACGGACGAGCACAAAATGCTGCGTGATATGGTTAAATCTTTTGTTGAAGCTGAAGTTGAACCGCAAGCCCATGAATATAATCGTAAAGAAAAATTTAACTTACCACTTTTTAAAAAACTGAGTGATCTTGGCTTACTTGGTATTACCGTACCCGAAGAATACGGTGGTGCTGGTCTAGATGCCGTGGCCGTTGTCATTGCACACGAAGAATTATCGGCCAGCGATCCGGGTTTTTGCTTGGCGTATTTGGCGCACACGTTACTGGCCGTAAATAATTTAGCGGTGAACGGATCAGACGCGCAAAAAAAGCAATACTTACCCGGGCTTAGTAATGGCAGCCTTATTGGCGCCATGGCCATGAGTGAACCTGATTACGGCACTGATGCTTTAGGCATGACAACTACCGCCGTCAAAAAAGGCGACCGCTATATTATTAATGGTCGTAAAATGTGGATTACCAATGGCGCCATCGACGACAATAAAACGGCGTGTGATTTCGTTTGGCTTTACGCAAAAACCGGCGAGAAAAATGGGCGCGCTTTAATTTCTACTTTTATGATTGAAAAAGGTGATAAAGGTTTTTACGTCGGACAAAAAATCACCAACAAACTAGGAATGCGCGCTTCTAACACGGCCGAGTTAGTGTTTGAGAATTGCGAAATTCCGGCGGACCGCCTTGTTGGTAATGAAGGTGATTCAACTCATCACATGATGCGCAATTTAGAAATTGAACGGGTGGGCCTTGCGGCGATGGCGTTAGGAATTGCCCGACGATCGCTAGAAATTATGAATAAGTACGCCACTGAACGCCACTCTTTCGGTAAACCGTTAAACGCTTACGGCCAAATTCAAAAATACATCGCCGACTCGTACGCCGAATACAAAGCTTCGGAAGCGTACGTGTACGATACGGCACGACGCTTAAATTTAACTAAAGAAGGTAACCGCCTTGATTCAGACGGCGTCAAATTAGTTTCAACGACCATGTCAAAAAACGTCGCCGACCGAGCGATTCAAGTCTTAGGTGGATACGGTTACGTCGGAGAATACGTCGTGGAACGCCTTTGGCGTGACTCCAAGCTTTTAGAAATTGGCGGCGGTACATTAGAGGCTCACCAAAAAAATATTACCCGCGATTTAGCCAAAGCTGGTTTATAAAAATGTTTCCGTTAGAAAATAATTTTAAACTATTCGGTGGACAGTTAACGGCCACGACTGAAGACGTCATGAAGCACGTTTATCCGTTACTAACGCCCGAGCGACAAAAAAAGATCAATCAAGTCGTTACCGAACGATGTTTTGATATCTCGGTCGTCTTAGAAAGTATTTACGACCGTGGCAATATCAGCGCGGTCATGCGCACGGCCGAAGGCTTAGGATTTGCGAATTTTCACATTATTGAAACTTTTGAAAAATTTAAAAACGCCAACCGCGTCACTCAAGGTGCCGATAAATGGGTCGAAGCTAAAAAGTGGAAGACATCGGCCGAAGCGATTGCCTATTTTAAAAAAAATAAAATAAGAATTTGCGTAACCAGTCTTGAAGCCTCAAAACCATTGCACGCGATTGATTTCTCGACTCCGTTAGCATTAGTTTTAGGAAATGAGAAAGACGGGGTTTCAAAAGAAATGCTTGCAGCCGCCGACGAGCGCGTGATTATTCCGATGCCGGGGTTTGTGCAAAGTTTTAATATTTCAATTGCGGGGGCCCTTAGCCTTTACCATATTTTTTCCGACCGCCGCCAAAAGCAGGGTACAAACGCGGACGTTACGCCCGAGCAGCAACAGATTTTGAAAGCCGCTTACGCTTTAAGAACAATGGATTCGGCCGAAAGTATTTTAAAAAATAAGTTAGGCCTTTAACTATTTGTCAGAAGTTTTTTTTAGTAAAAAGCCCTTCATTAAATTCGTCAAATCATCGGTGATTTCAAAATCTAAACTTTGCATCGGCATTCTTGAAATTTGAATTTTCTTCTCCGGTAATTTTTTACAGAATAATTCGGCCACTTCTTCACGGGTGCGGCTTTCTAAATTACAGGTAAATAATATCTCGCCGTTTGGCTCTAAACACTGAAACATCAAATAGGCTAATTGCGGTAAGTCGGTCTCAAGCTTCCAAATGCCGTCTTGTGAACGCGCAAACGAGGGCGGGTCGCAGATAATTAAATCCCACTGGCGCCCACGCTTGATTGAACCTTTTAAAAAGATCATCGCATCTTGTGCGAAGAATTCGTACTGCGAATCGCCCAAATGGTTCAAATTAAAATTTTCTTTGCTCCAATTTAAAAACTTCTCGCTGACGTCGACCGTGCAGATCTCTTGGGCTGAGCCCATGGCCGCATTGACGGAAAACCCTGCGGTGTAAGAAAATAAATTAAGAACTTTTTTCTTAAATGAATTGGTTTGCACCCATTTTCGATTTTCACGTTGATCTAAAAATAAACCCGGAGAAAAACCAGAGTCTAATTTTAAGTGATAATTTACTTTTTCTTCCAAAGCCGCCCAATTCATGTGGGTTTGGCTCTCTAAAGTTGTATCTTCTAAGCCGCCTACGCCGTGGCCCCGATCTAACATGTGGCGGATAACTAATTTAAAGTTTTTTCGCTTCGCGAACTTTTCGATCGATTGTTTTTCTTCATCCGACATTTTATTTTTGGTGTAGTCGTAAATCCAAAGGTGATCACCAAAAACGTCGGCGCGAATTTGATCTGATTCTAAATGAATCAATCGGTAAGATTCGCCCGGTTCAATCGTGTAAAGCTGGTGGCGTTTAAAATAATTTTCTTCTAACAAGGCATCAAACCCGGTTAAATCATTTTCTTTTAAAGTAGGCGGCAACTGACTATCAAAAACTAAGTCTTTGCCCCCGTAATTAAACTGTAATTGCTGCGCGTGAAGTGCCAAGCGGAAATAAGGCGACCCTTTATGTTCGGCATCACCTAAAATATTTATTTTTGCAAATTCAGCATGCAGGCGAATTTGGTGGGGTTTATCAGTTTTAGGAAATGCTCGCCATAAAAAGTAGGGTCCCAAATTTTGCACGAATTCGAAGTCGGTTTCTGAGTTCGGTGGCAGCCCAGGCATATTCATCAGAAAATTCTGCTTTTTTTCAATGTGCGTTTTGATTGAAAATTTAGTTTCAGACTTTACTTGATCAGTAAGAAAGTAATATAACTTCTTAATCTGATGATTATCAAAAATCTGCGTCATCGTAGTGGCAGCGGTTTTTGACTTAGCAAATAGAATAAGTCCGGAAGTTTCTTTGTCTAATTGGTGAACAACGTAGAGTGGCCGATCCATTTTCTCTGATAGAAATTCGATCAAACCAAACTGCCCATCGGATACGCGATGCGTACGATGGCCATAAGCTTTATCATAGACTATAAAATCATCAAATTCTTGGAAGCGAAGCTGCATGACAACACGCTAACACGGTAAAGATTGTGGGTCACTGGGTTATTCGCTACACTTCACGTCGATGGGGGATTCAATGAAATCTTTTTTAATGGTACTAACAGCGATAATGGCGACGGTGTTTTTAACTTCTTGCGGAATGCAAAGTATTCCTCAAAGTCGAAATGATGTTGATGCCTCACTGGCCGAAATAACTAATCAATATAAGCGAAGAGCTGATTTAATTCCGAACCTTGTAGGAACGGTCAAAGGTTACGCTTCACACGAAAAAGACACTCTAACTGCGGTTACGGAAGCCCGTGCAAAAGCAACGCAGCTTACGGTTGATGCTTCAAGTTTGTCGCCTGAAAAGTTGCAAAACTTTCGTAAAGTGCAAGGCGATTTATCAATGGCTCTAGGCAAATTGATGTCGATTGCTGAAAACTACCCGCAGTTAAAGGCGGATGCTCAGTTCCGTGATTTACAAGCGCAGCTTGAAGGCACTGAGAATCGCATCACAGTGGCGCGAAATCGTTACATTGAAAGTGTTAAAAACTTTAATAATTTAGTGACCGTTCCGCCAACAAGCTGGATGAACTCAATTATGTATAAGCACGAAAAAATGCCGCAATGGGATGTTTCGCCCGAAGAGAAAGCTCAAGTTGAAAAAGCTCCCGAAGTGAAGTTTTAGTAGGCAGCTTGTTTACCTTGATGCGCTCATTTATTTTAAGTTTGATTCTTTTAGCGGCCGTCGTAGCTCAAGGTTACGACGTTCCAGCGTTAACTAGTCCGGTGATTGACGAAGTGGGATTTATTTCAGGTCAAGCGGCGCAGGCGTTGAGACAAAAACTTCAACAAGTTTACGCTAACGATAATATTCAAGTTCAGGTCTATATTACTTCTTCTTTACAGGATTTAACCATCGAAGAAGCGGCAATAAAAATTTTCGACAAATGGCAGTTAGGTAAAGAGAAAACTGATCAAGGAGTTTTATTTTTAATCGCGCCTAATCAGAAAAAACTTCGTATTGAGGTTGGTCGCGGGCTTGAAGGTGACATTCCAGATGTCATTGCTAAACGAATTATCGCCGATACGGTTGCGCCCTATTTAAAAAATCAAGATAACGACATGGGTGTCATGCAAGGGGTCGCCGGAATTCTACACTATGCAAAAGCTAGTGGCGGTGGTGCGCCACCGGCTCAAGTCACCGGCGAACGCGCGGGCTTTGGCCGCAATATGATTGGTATTATTGTTTTTATTCTATGGCTACTTTTGTTCGTGTTTCGCGGCGGCGGCGGGCGACGAGGCTCGCTTTTAGGCGCGGCGGCAGGTTTTGCTTTGGGGCGTGGCATGGGTGGTGGTGGCGGTTTCGGCGGCGGTGGCGGCGGAGGCTGGGGCGGCGGCGGCGGAAGTTCTGGTGGCGGCGGCTCTTCGGGAGGCTGGTAGTGAAATTTAAATCTAAAATAAATTCAGAAAAAATTGAAAAAGCGATCGCCGATTTTGAAGCAAAAGTCGACTTTGAATTAGTTCCGGTGATCACCGAGCGTTCTAGTTACTCTGAACACATTGGCTGGATGATTTCATTAATCATTCTTGTGATTTTTTTAGAGACAATTGAATTATTCTTTCAAGATTCATGGGCTTCCACTACAATTTATTATGTGGTGGCGCCATTAGTGGCAACGATCTTAGGCCACTTGCTAGATCGCTCTGATTTAGTTGATCGCTTTTTTATTTCAAAGCGCGAACGTCAGCGACAAACTTTTGAAAAGGCTCAAAGAATATTTTTTCTTAAACAATTGCACGCAACGAAAAAAAATAACTCGTTAATGCTTTTTATTTCGGTGATGGAACGAAGAATTGTGATTTTACCGGACCCACGGTTAAAGCTTGCGGGGCTTGAAGCCCTTCAAACCAAGTTAATTGAAATTATTGGCGTAGAATTTAAGAAGGGTCAGTTTGAAGATGGCTTTTTAAAAGCCATCGCTTTTCTAGAAACTGAACTTGCCGGAAATTTTCCTAAAAGTGGAAGCAATGCAAATCAATATTCCAACAAGCTCATTTGGTGGAATGACTAAATTATTTTAAAAATCAACGTGCGGCCGTAGCTCAGCTGGATAGAGTACCTGGCTTCGAACCAGGGTGTCGGGAGTTCGAATCTCTCCGGCCGCACCAACACCATACGCAGACGAACTATCAACACTTAAATACGAAGTGGCCAAAGCCCTTCGAAGGGTTTGGTTTAGGCTTAGAAAATTAATGGCCAAGGGTATTTGTCCCTTGGCCAATGAGCTAGCCTTAAAAATCTTTTTTTGTGGTGTTGGTCAGCAACTTTGAAAAAGAATTTCAAAATTGTTAATAAATTTTGCCGCGAATTGATCTTTTATTGCCTTGGGCGGGTAGCGAAGTAACAATCGGATTCTTCTTCTGACACTCTCTCAACAGTACCTGAAATTCTTACTTGTTTTCCCGTGGTTTTCCAATAAAAACAGATAGCAGCTTTAGGATGCAATTTTAAATCTCGGCCTTTTTTCTTTATATAATTTGTAAAAAAACGAAACCACGCTCATCAAATGCTTTCAGGAGTACAATGCGTACGTCTAACATTCCATCCTCGCCAATCGTGGATAGTGACATTGCATCGGTCTATCCAATGAGAAAAAATTTAAAGTGGATTTGCGTCAGGAATCATTTTCTAAAGATAGCACGGTGGATATACTAATGCAAAAATTGCATTAGTATATGAGTCTAGCGAAGCAATTGCGGGGCGATATTAATTTAAAACCAGTTTTTATCATAGCAAAAAGTCGTGTTATTAGCGCGCTAACGCGTTTTGTTCTTCAGGATAATATTTTTCGTTTAACCGTACACGCGGCGCCCGCTGCAAAGCACATTTTAAAAACGTCTAGTGCAACTAAAGTATTAATTTTAGATTAGTCTTTACAAGATAAAACCACTCGCTTTTTAAATGC
>JACMNA010000121.1 GCA_014378765.1 Bdellovibrio sp.
ACGATCATCGTATCCACCGCGATCGAATTGTTGAGCTCGTACGCTTGTTAATCCACCGGCATTATGGTTTGCCGATGCAGTTGCTCCAAAACCTACGACTAATGTTAATACTGCTAAAATGCTTTTCATAAAACACCTTTCTTTGATTCTGGAGCATTTACTAACGCCAGAATAGTTATAAAAGTGTATAGAGCAAGTCGTGTGCCTGGCCAAATTGACACCGAAAATTACTTATTTAGCTTTTAACTTAGCTGAGGCCTGACTTTCAATTTCTCTTCCAGAAATAATTCGCGTGAATTCGGCTCCGGCGAAAACAATAATCGATGAATAATAAACCCAAGATAAAAACACAATCAAAGATCCAGCGGCCCCATAAGCCGAGCCAACGGCGCTTTTACCGATATATAATCCAATTAAAGTTTTACCAATAATAAACAGCACCGCCGTAATGATTCCGCCTATCGAAGCATCTTTCCAAGAAAGTTTTGCATCGGGCAAATACTTATAAATTAAACTAAACATTCCCGCGAAGATCGCGCCCGAAATCACAACATTAATGACGGCCCACACTTGGCTTTCGTCCGTAAACATCGAAGACAATACGGTACTTACCACCAATGAAACTAAAGCTAAGAAACCTAAAGTTAGAACCATTCCCATCGATAATAATCTTTTTCTTATCCAAGACCACAAGCCCGTTGGAGCTTCCCCTTGAGCATCCCAAATAACATTGAGTGAATCTTGCAACTGAGCAAAAACTCCGCCCGCCGAAAATAGTAAAAATATAACTCCAAACATACCCGCAACTCCGCCCGTGTGCGGCTGTCTGTTGGCCGCCTCGACAATACTGGTAATTGCGGTTGCGGCCTGGGGCCCCATCAAACCTTGAATTTGGTTGATTAAAGAATTTTTAGCACCTTCGCCTAATAGTCCGACTACCGACAAAGTTATTAATAATAAAGGCGCTAAAGCTAAAGCCGTATAAAACGCTAAAGCAGCCGCCATGGTCATCAAATCATGAGTGTTAAAGGCCTCAATAAATTTTTTTCCAACGTTTTTTACTTTTGCAATATTAGCCATAGGTAACTCCTCATTCTGAAAATATAATAGAACAACATAAAAAAGCTAAACAGAAATGATTTTCTAAAACCCACATTTTAGAAAACAACAATTAATGCAATGCTGTTAGTTTGCGCGATTCTTACAAATTCTTGTAATTCTTTCTTGCAGACCTTTACAAACTAGCAAAAATTCTGATGCAGCTGCCTGGCAGGGCTGATAGTTCACCGGGCAGTCAGCGTAAGCCGGTAAAACTTTTTCATCGTCAGCATTGGTTAATACAGCCCGACCCACCAGCAGCGTGTCGCGTAGATTTAACCGATTTTCTTTGTATTCGGCTAAAGCAATATCAAATGCAGTTGTGAATGGGGTCGCACCACTTGGCACGAGGCCTTTCTTTATTTTTCGTAGATACACGGCTAAAACTTTTGGATACGCGATTTTATTAATTGTTTCAGCAATTTCTAAACTTGCACTTGAGTTATCAATAATGACGATGAAACTCTCTGCGGGCCCGCTATTTAAAATCATCTTTATTTTTTTTATTTTGAAATCAACGTTCGACCACTCAACTAACCAATTTCTTAAAAATATTTTTCGTGGCGGAAAATTGTTGGCGGTTAAAAAAATGTCGATTTGATTGTCAAACCATGAAGATGTTCCACTCACCAAATAAAATTGTGTAGAATTAGTACGGCCTTGATTGATCACATTAAATAGCTCAGGCATACCCGCAAATGTTTTATCTTCGTCAAAAAATTTTACAATCGATTTTATTAAACCGGTATTATCAGCTTGCTTTAAAACGTCATCATAACCACTAATTATAATTGGGTGTGAATTCGCGAAAGCGTAATTAAAACCAAAAGTCGCAATCATAATTAAAAACCATTTGAACATGTGAAGCCCATTTCGTTATTCAAGTTGTATAATGAAACACTTATAAACTATTTTCAAATTATCATGTCTCTATTTGAGATAAGACTTAAGACTAGCTTCTAAATGTTCGATATAAGCTTAGCAAGGGAGTTTTCATGAAACTAAAACCTATCGTTCTGTTGTCTATTTTCGCAATTGCATTACCTGTTCAAGCGGGATTCTTTTCTTCTGCCAAGACTGAACCTTGCGTTACCATGGCCGCCGCCGTAGCCAGTCAAGTAAAAATGGATTGCAGAGAGAACGGCGATGAAGAAGCTTGTAAAATTTTAGGCAAAATTACGGCGAAAGACCGTAGTGCGCAAGCATGCCAAGAAATTGGCAAGAAATATAAAACAATGACCTCTCATCGTGGCGTTGCTAGCGAACCCGAAGATAGCAACGACGAAGAAGTAAAAACGGCTATCGCGCCATCGGAAGACGAAGACGCCGGTTAAAAACCGGTCGCGTTTTATTAAAAGCTGCGAATCAAAATTAAAACGGCGCTTGATACCAATACTAAATTTGTTAGTATAACTCCGACCGGGCGAAAATTACTTAAACTATTCTTGGCGGCTAGGCCGTAAACGTGGCTTAGCCGGGCTAAAACTAAAATAATACCCAACGCGTGGACGATATTTGCAGAGTAATTCATTAACTCGACTCCCATAATCATAATCAAGGCTAAGGGCACGTACTCAGCAAAGTTTGCGTGCGTTCTGATGGCTACGTTCAGTGGAGCGTGCCCACCATCGCCCAATGACACTTTTGATTTGAAACGGCCCTTAATAACTCGAATCGATAAGGCTACGAAAATGAAACCCAAAATGGCCGCATATATTAATGAAATTTTGATCATGTCTGTTCCTTGTTTTAAATTTTGTTTTGCTTAACAATCGACGCGGTCACAACCGTTGCGCCTCTGACGGCGCTGATTTCAAGTACATATTCAATTTTGCCATCTTCTATCACCGTTAACTTCGATCTACGGTTAACCGGTTTCGGCGATACGAAGTGGCAGTCATTTTTTTTCGCCGGAACCACAACGGTTTTGCCCAAAATGTTCTTCGTCGTTGGAATATTAATAACCAGTGACCAATCAGAAATTTCACCGACTTTCTTACCTTGGTCAAAAAGAATATGAGCCATTTACCACTCCGATCTGGTGCTTTATCATTCCAGATTAGCTTATGGCAGTAAACATATTATAATGGTGACGTAACTTGCGATGTCATGAACGGCTTGAATTTTTAATTTACCTTTTTACTTGTCATAGCAGTGATATTCATTTTCTAGTTTAACAATGAAATATTTTTCGTAAGGTGGCCGGCATTCTCCTTTAACAATCTTTTGAATCGCCACATCAAGCCAGGCATCACTTTTAAAGATCCAAATAATTTTATCGTTTTTAATTTCTTGCAAAAATACATCATGGGTTTTGAAAACATGTCGCCAAATATTGTCGTTGGTTGGGCCGTACGTAGAGCCCCAAATGGTTATGTAGGTGTAGTGATCTTTACCTATGCTCGCAAAGCTTGCGTGAAAAAATATAGATTCTTCACCACCTTGTTCAATCGTGCGAACGGTTGGAGTATCTAAGTTTAATTTTTCAATTAACTTGGTTAACTTAGCTCCTTCCGTTAAGACTAAATCGGTAGGAAACTGAAGTCCACGGTAGACCCGATTGAATTCATTTCTGACGCCAATGATAAAAATAAAATAAAATAATAACGTTAAATTTTTGTACAAATTTTTTCGAGTAGCCGAATATTTTTTTATAAATAAGTCCAACCCGTCGGCCAACACAATAGCAGCAATTAAAACGAAACCAAATATTGGCGCCATTATGTACCGGCTAAGTGACATTAGCTGATTTGCTTCGTAGTCACCAAAAGCCGTCAAGTACATCCATACTAGCGCAAAAAAGTAAAAAATGAAATAACCCACAACAATTATTGAAATAGTTTTTAATCTTTTTAAATAAAAAGCGCCCAGAAATATTAAAGAGAAATTTCGAAGCATTGGAAAATCGGTAGAAAAAAAAGCACTCATTTCTTTAAATGCTTTCGGAATGAGGTGCCACCGTCCCATCAGACGAGCCATTTGTTGTGAAATATCAATGCTTGTTGGAGTTGCTATAGTGGGAATTCCAAGTAGCTTTAACTTCAGATTCCAAAATAAAAACAGAATCAAGTAAGGCGTTAACAAAATCAACCCAAGCTTCAAGCTTTGCTTAAAACTGGATTTATTTATTCGTTTTAATGCAAAAACGACCATTAAGACAAAAACGACCAAAGTCATATTGGAGTGTTTCAAACAATAAGCATAAGCAATAAGAAGGCCAAAAATTAAAAAATGTCTACGTGTGGCCTTTGAGTTAATTAGAAAAATTGTAAAAGTTACGATTACTACATACATCAAATGCATCGGGTATTCGATTAAATTGTTCTTGGGATAAAGTAAAAGATTAGACTTTAGGGCTAACAGTCCCAAGACCAATAAAATACTTATCACTTTATTTGAATGTTCTTTAAAATAAATTTTTAATAAATCAGAAATTGCGCAGAAACAAATAAGACCGAAAATTAAATTTTGCACAATTACAAATTCAATTATCAACTCGCTATCATTCAATAACGATGCAAATATGGTATATAAACTCCACGCCGGCGTATAGCTAGTAAATCCCTTTTGAAGAAAGCCAGTATCAATCAAATTACCATGCAAAATAAATTGTTTCGGCATTGTAAGCCAATGTGAATATTCATCCCAAGTGGTAATTGAGTAAGGTCGAAACAAAAAGAAATAAAATAATAAAATAATCGGCAATACGACAACAAATAAAGGATCTTTAAAGTGAACTTTCTTACGCTGTTGTCTCTGAAGCGTTAATGCCAAAAGCACTAGCATGCTGCCGATAGAGATAAAATACGCAAACTTGATTGGAATATTAAGCCCTAAGTTTAGCAATACTGTAGTTAATGAAATTAGAATTAAACCCATTAAAGAGTTTAAGCCTAAGCCAAACTCATTTTTATTCAAATTTTTAAATGCAATACCAGATAGTGCCGGAATAAAAAAATACGCCAACAGTACGATCAAAAAATTACCCAAATAGTCTAATTGCATTTGTAAATCATATATGAAAGTGCAGCTCTTAGCAAATAACAACTTACCGCTAATCGACTCCACTAAACTTGGGCTGTTGGTTCGCGGGTGCATTGCCAATGTTAGCGTGAGCACATGAAATTTTAAAAGAGTCGAAAAGTTTTAATACTCCATTCTGTCGAGCCGAAAATTGAAAGGGAACACTTTCGCCAACATAAGTCAGTATCTGTTGCGGCCATTCAG
>JACMNA010000011.1 GCA_014378765.1 Bdellovibrio sp.
AAAAAATTAGAAAGTAATGTATTTAAACTTTCTTTTTTTTCATTCTTTCAATGTTTCTTAGTGATCATTCCGGTCATCGTGCCTTATTGGCAGGGCTTGGGGCTGACGTTGAAAGAAATTTTTATGTTACAGGGTATTTTTGGAGTTTCGTTAATTATTTTCGATGCTCCCGCCGGATATCTTGCCGATATTTTTGGTCGTAAAAGATCTTTAGTCATTGGAACAATTGTGTCGGCCGTTGGTTGGCAAGTTTTGTGGTTAGGAAATACATTTTCGCATTTTGTAATTTACGAAATCATTTTAGGCCTAGGACTTAGTTTACAATCAGGTTGTGATATCGCCATGCTTTATGACACCCTTGATAAATTGGAAATGAAAGGGCGCAAAGCTGGGTATCTTGGGCGCCGCCTTACATTTGCCACGGTGGGTGAAGGTGTGGCTTCATTGCTGGGTGGGGCTTTAGCCGCCATAAATATTGCATTGCCAGCTTACGTAAACGCAATCAACGCTTTGATTCCGGTGGCCGTGGCCTTCACAATTTATGAGCCTCAGGGTGATAAGCTTGACCGTGGTTCGCACATTGAAAATTTTCGCGCCATTGGAAAGGCCTTATTCGGTCACTCGCATTTATTGACGCTAGCGATTTTTAATTTTATTTTTTACGGCTTCGCCACTTACTGCGCCGTTTGGTCGCTGCAGCCTTACTGGAAAGATCGCGGCGTTATGATCGCGATGTTTGGTTACCTTTGGGCCGCCAATAATTTTGCGGTGGCAATCGTGAGTCGCTACGCCCATTGGATTGAAGAGAAATTTGGTTCAACGAATGTCGTAATCGCAATTTCAATTTTACCAATTATTGGTTACCTAGGCATGGGTTATATCGGTGGATTGTGGGGACTTTTATTTACTTTAGCATTTCCGATTGTGCGCGGACTTAATCAGGTCATTTTTCAAGATGCCATAAATAGCCGCGTGCCGGCGGACATTCGCGCAACGACTAACTCAATCGGCAGCCTTGGTATTCGCGCTTTATTTGTTATTTTTGGGCCCCTAATTGGTCACGTTCTAGATGTGCAAGGCTCAAGCGAAATGATGAAAGTTTTAGGTTACGTTTATTTAGTTGGCTTTTTTGTAATCGCCCTTCCCCTGTTAAGCCAGAGGCGCGCGTTTCGGCTTGGTTAGGTCTTTATTGTTTGTGGCCTAATCAAGTTCGATCGCGGCCTTCACACTTGACCGCAGACCCTATAATGGTATAAATTACCTATATGAAGGCCGTTTTAGTTAGACATGAGAAGTTCATTGTTCGTCGACGATATTTAATTGAAATTGCCGTGCATCAAGTGCCAAGATCGAACTCTTACAAAGATGGCCTCAAGTGGGGACTTATCTGCGTAGATCGCGTTAGTGGGAAAAAGGTTTTAATGGATAATCACCATCCAAAGGGACCACATATCCATATTGATGATGACGAACTGCCTTATACATTTAGCGGACTAGATAAGTTGGTTAATGATTTTAGGCAGCTTATAACAGAACATATGGGAGTTAAAATATGAAAAAATTAATTGTTTCTTGTAAAACCGTTGATCACGTTTTCGAAGACTTTAAGAAAGCAGCGCGACGAGTGCGCCGGAATAAGCTACGTGGTAATACAGAATTTGAAGTTAGCTTTGATAATAAAGCCGATTTTAATCGATTTGTTAAAAACATTCCTGTGCTATCTGCAATTATAGTTTTTAAGCCTCGCTCAGTTTACGAGCTTGCTAAATTGATGGCAACGGACGTTTCAAACCTAAATAAAATTATTCAGTTCTTTGAAGATATAGGAGTAGTTCGAATTAAAACCAGTACGGTTGAAGGCCGCATAGTAAAGAAACCGCATGTTGAATATGATGAAGTCACCTTTCGACTTGCTGCTTAAATAAATGATCCGAAAAGCAAACTTCCCTCAAGACTTTAAAAGTATTTTTAACTGTTCGAACCGCCGAATGGAATATAAAAGCCATTCAGTTCTATGAAACACGATGGTGTGGCTTCAACGCGATCTCCGATGAAGCTTTTGATTTATGTATTTTAATCAAGCTCGATCGCGGCCTTTACCATGGCCGTGCTGTCGACTCCGTGTTTTTTATAAAGTTCAATGGCGTTGTAAGCACTTTGCCCGAACTGCGAATGAACGCCCAGAGACTTAACTTGAACCGGTACTTTATCTTGCATTAGCTGATGCGTTACGAAAGCCCCGAAACCTAATAGTACTTGATGGTCTTCGGCCGTGACGATGCGACCTTCGCATTGTGATAAAATATCTTTTAATGGGCCTAGCTCAATTTTATTTAAACAGTTTTGGTTCACAACGAATGAACCAATTTTTTTTGTTTTTAATAATTCACTAGCTTGCAGCGCTTCTCCAACTAACGAACCCGTTGTCATCAGCACAACGTTTTTTTGACCAGCCATAAAATTATTTTTTAAAACTTGCGGGGTGAAAGCTTTATAACTTAATTTATTTTCTTCACTTTTAAAAGTTTTTGGAAAATTCTCGCGGCCTAAGAAAAAAATTGAAGAGTGCGGATGCTGATCTTTTTTTCGAGCTTCCGCAAATTTTTCTAAAACTTCGCTCATCAAAGCTTCAGCTTCTTCGCTCGAGCTTAATGAGTACAAATCAACACCAGGGATTGTTGCTAACATCGACATGTAACTTAAAGCTTGGTGCGAAGCCCCGTCAGCTGCATCTTGAAAACCCGTATGCGAAAATACGCCAATTATAGGAGCTTCAGACAACATCGCCATGGTTAGTGGTAATGCGCCCTTTGTAACACCAAATTGGGCGAAAGTATCTACCACGGGAATAAAACCTTGTTTCGATAAGCCGGCCGCGGTCGAAATCATATTACTTTCCGCAACGCCTACATCAATGCTGGCTTGAGGAAATTCTTTTCTAAAACCCGCAACGCCCGTAGAACCAGGCAAGTCAGAAGTGACAGAAAGAACCGGTAAACCTTTTTTGAACGCATTCACCATCGCTTTAGAAATTCCAATCTGAATTTTTTCGCCCGTTTCGGGTTTGGCCGCCGCTTTGATTTGTTTTTCATGTGCAATGAGTTCTTCAATCCAAGGTTGGCACACGGCCGCCACTTCATCATTTGCGTAAATTTCTTTGATGAAGTCTGCCAGTTCAGTCGGAGATTTACACGGAAATCCGTGCCCACCACTTGCCGATTCGGCCGTCTTTTTTGTACCGATACCCTTCGTGGTTTTAGCCCAAACCGCAACCGGCTGAGTTGGATTTTTCTTTGCAAATTCGGTAGCGCTTTCAAGCGCACTTGCGCAAGCCTGCAAATCGTTTCCTTGAGGTACTTTAATAACTTTCCACCCTAAAACTTCAAGCGAATTGAAAGTGGGCTCCATCGAAAAAGAATCTTGATCAATGCGTCCCGATAGTTTTGTGTTGTTGTCGCTAATAATTAAAACGTAAGGAGCTAGTTGCCCTTTTTTAGCTAGTCCCGGAACAGCGGCTAAAGATTCTTTAGCTTCACCTTCCATCGCGGCACCGTCTGAAAGCACGCAGTAAGTAATTCGGTTTGTGCCCGCTAACTTTTCGGCCAAAGCTAAGCCTTGAGATTGCGGAAACGCGGAGCCCAAAGGTCCGTTACTTAAGTAAACGCCTTCAGGAAAACAGTGCACTTCACCGTGGCCTGTTAAACCACTTTCAATCGAACGAAATTTTTTAAGTGAATTGATGTTAAGTCCGGCCATTTCATAATTCGCTTTTAAAGCGTAGAGTCCGTTTTCGCAGTGACCCGCATCGTTAATAATATGCGCTAACTCAAACCAGTTTTTATTTTTACTTTCAGCTTCATTAAAAACTAATCCGTGCAAAGCCGACATTAATTCTGCCAGTGCCGCCGGACCACCATAGTGTGAGGCGGCTCCGCCCAGTACCGCATTCATATCCATCAGCGCTACCAAGGCGCGGGTCGCTTTTGGGTCGGCGACGGAAATTTCAGTTCCGCTTTGCAATTTTATTTTTTTTGCAAACTGAGGCTTTTTATTTTGGTGTCCCGCTAAATGGTTTTTAACTTGAAGTGGAGTGATTTGTGTCATACTTATTTTTTATGACATCTAACCTTTCTATTCAACAACTGCGCTCACTTCCTAAGGTTGACTTGCATCGCCATCTAGATTGTTCAATGCGTTGGAGCACTTTGCTTGAAATCGCGACAACCTTAAAGCTGCCTTTTCCACAAAATCCACAAAAACAACAACAATATTTCTTGGTGACCGAACCCATGGTTAACTTAGAAGCGGTATTAAATAAGTTTTTGATGGCGCAGAAAGTTTTGGCCAGCGAAGAAATTTTAGAGCGTTTAGCTTTTGAAGCGTGCGAAGATGCTTTTAATGATGGAGTTCGCATCGTTGAATTTCGATATGCGCCCACATTTATTTCCGAGGGACACCCGTCCCTAACTTTCGAAAAAATTCACCAAGCTTTTTTACGTGGAATTGCTCGCGCGCAAAAAACCATACCAATCGCGGTTGGGTTAATTTGCATTCTACAAAGAATTCTACCTTTAGATAAAGTCGAAGCGGTCACAAATTTCGCGATCGAAAACAAAGATAGCTTCTTAGCAATGGACTTAGCCGATAATGAAGAAGGTTTTGAACCAAAGCCTTTTGCACCTTTCTTCGCGGCTGCGCGCAAAGCCGGACTACACACCACTATTCATACGGGCGAAGCGCCCAATCCGCTTTCTACCCAGTGGATTTACGATGCAATTGAAATTCTGGGGGCCGAACGTATCGGGCACGGCGTGCAGGCAATTCAATCTCCAGAGCTTATGCAATACTTAATCAAAAAAGATATTCCGTTAGAGATTTGCCCCTACAGTAACTATTTAACGCAAGCTTTTAAAACTTACGAAGATCATCCCTTGAAAAAATTAATCGATGCAGGCGTTCCAGTTACATTAAACTCAGATGATCCGGGCATGTTTGCGTCGACTTTGTCTGATGATTATCTTATTGCGCACCAGTATCAAAAATTATCTTTTATCGATTTTTACAAGTGCAATGAAACTTCTTATAAGCACTCATTTATTTCTGAAGCCGAAAAGAGCCGTGTATGGAGCCGCTAAATAATTTCTTTCCCGAAATTAAGCCTTTTCAAGTTGATTCACTCAAAGTCTCTGCTCTTCATACGCTTTACGTTGAACAATGCGGAAATCCAAACGGACGCCCGGTTTTATTTTTACACGGCGGACCCGGCGGCGGAATTAATTCAGATCATCGCCGATTTTTTGATCCAGAACATTACCGCATAATTCTTTTTGATCAACGCGGGTCAGGTAAATCAATTCCAGCCGCAGAACTAAAAGAGAACACGACGTGGGATTTAGTAAGTGATATTGAAAAAATTCGAAATCATTTGCAAATAAAAGATTGGATCGTGTTCGGCGGCAGCTGGGGTTCTACCTTAGCTCTTGCTTATGCAATCACTCATGCGGCCGTCGTTAAGGGACTGATCTTACGCGGAATTTTTTTGTGTCGTCCGTCTGAGATAAAATGGTTTTACCAAGAAGGTGCTTCGCAAATATTTCCCGACGCCTGGGAAACTTTTTATAATTATATTCCTGCGACTGAACGGACTGATTTAGTGAAAGCCTTTCATAAAAGGTTAACCGGTGAAAACGAAGCTGTGCGCTTACAAGCGGCCCGTATTTGGAGCCAGTGGGAGGCCGCAACGTCACGTTTATTCGTAGATCCAAAATCTATTGCGGAATTTGAAGAACCCACTTTGGCACTTCAGTTCGCCCGAATCGAATGTCATTACTTTATGAATAATGCTTTTTTTGAGACAGAAAATTACCTCATTGAGCATATATCACGCATTCGCAGCATTCCGTGCGTGATTATTCAAGGTAGATATGACGTTGTGTGTCCGGCACGTAGTGCTTGGGACTTACACAAATCTTGGCCAGAAGCTGAAATTCATATCATTGCAGACGCTGGTCATGCTGCTGGTGAGCCCGGTATTCGTTCTCAGTTAATTGCTGCTACCAATTTATTCAAACAATATTAACGCATTACAGCATAACAAAATCTTATGAAAAACATTCGCGTAAATGTTTTGTAACTAGTTCCAATTTGGGTTTTATTACCGGCAACGCAGGAGGGGCCTGCGACACTTTAAAGGGAAATAAATGAAAAAATCGATCATAAAGAATTCAATGAAAACCGTAATAGCTGCCCTGGCATTATGCCTAACCGCAGCTTGTGCACCTAAAGCTCAAACTGTCGACCAAGTGACAGCTGATTCAAGTAATTCACAAATTATTGGTGGAGTTGATTCAAGCGCAGACTTTCAAAGAGAAAATGGCATTGTTGGTTTATTGATGGTTTTTGTAAATGCTAAAGGTGAACAAAGTGGCGCAATTTGCACCGGTAGTTTAATTAAGCCAAACGTTGTCTTAACTGCAGCACACTGCTTAACGATACCTGCTGAGAAAAAGCTAGTTGCAGCCCTCATAGTTTTTAACAATAATTTAGAAGTAGCACTAAAAGAATTGAATGAGGGAAATCGTTCTCATATTCGCATAGCTAACAAAGCGCTTCAGCATGAATCCTACATGAAAAAAGGCGAAGATTCACAAAACGATGTGGGACTACTCCGCTTTGCTGGAGATCTGCCTGACGGATTCAAATTAGCTAAGCGACTTGATGTGGCGGCGGCAAAGACCCAAATTATTAAAGGGGTCTCAATGACTTTATCTGGTTTCGGAGTTTCTAAATATGAGTTAACTCCTGATGAAAAAGGTAAATTAACTAAACCGACTGGTTCTGGCGACGGTATTTTACGCCAAGTTGATAACATTAAATTACTTGAAATGTCTGAGCATGAATTAGCACTAGATCAGTCTAAAGGAGCCGGCGCTTGTCATGGTGACTCGGGCGGTCCCGCGTATATAACAGTGACTAACGGTGCAACAAAGACAACTTACCTGGTTGGCGTTACCAGCCGCGGTGAAGGCCTTTGTGATAAATGGGTAATCTACTCAAATGTGGTTTCTTACTCGCAGTGGATTGATACCACTGTAGAGAAATTAGTAGCCGCGCAATAACTGAATAATCGCTTCGGGCTGTTCAAGCCCAATTCGATGGCCTGAAGAAATCCTCTTATAATCTAAGAGGATTTTTTTTTGCTTTAAAT
>JACMNA010000012.1 GCA_014378765.1 Bdellovibrio sp.
GCCGCAACGTCTTCAAGCATCGCTTTACGACGATCGCCAAAGCCCGGGGCTTTAACCGCACAAACGTGTAAAGTGCCACGTAATTTATTTACAACAAGTGTTGCTAATGCTTCACCGTCAACATCTTCAGCGATGATTAAAAGTGGACGACCTTGCTTGGCAACCGCTTCAAGAACACCGATCATGTCTTTCATTGAAGAGATTTTTTTATCGTAAACTAAAACGTAAGCGTTTTCTAAAACCGCTTCCATTTTTTCTGGATTTGTTACGAAGTACGGAGATAAGTATCCGCGATCAAATTGCATACCTTCAACAACCGTAACTTCCGTCTTAGCAGTTTTAGAATCTTCAATTGTGATCACGCCTTCACGGCCGACTTTATCCATTGCGTTTGATAACATTTCGCCAATTTCCATATCGTTGTTGGCAGAAATCGAACCAACTTGCGCCACTTCTTTAGGGCCCTTAACTGGCTTCGCCATGTT
Organism: Bdellovibrio sp.; assembly: GCA_014378765.1. Lineage (GTDB taxonomy): Bacteria > Bdellovibrionota > Bdellovibrionia > Bdellovibrionales > Bdellovibrionaceae > Pseudobdellovibrio. Next base: position 486 of record JACMNA010000012.1, read on the forward strand.
CTTTAATTCTTCAACGATAATGTTAACGGCTTTATCAATACCACGCTTGATTGACATTGGGTTGTGGCCCGCAGTTACTAGCTTAGCGCCTTCACGGTAAATAGCTTGTGCTAATACTGTCGCAGTCGTCGTTCCGTCGCCGGCTTCGTCATTAGTTTTAGAAGCAACTTCTTTAACCATCTGCGCGCCCATATTTTCGAATTTATTTTCTAATTCGATTTCTTTCGCAACCGTTACACCGTCTTTAGTGATTAATGGTGAACCGAAAGATTTGTCGATGACAACGTTACGACCTTTAGGTCCTAAAGTTACTTTAACTGCGTTGGCTAAAGTGTTCACACCTTTTAGAATGTGAGTACGTGCATCTTCTGAAAACATTAAAATTTTGCTCATGAGTATCTCCTGTTATTTGCTTTAAAAAATCTGTTATGTAGCGAGTCTGCGACTCGACTTACTGAATAATTCCTAGAACGTCTTCTTCGCGCATCATCAAAAATTCTTCGCCAGAAAATTTGATTTCGGTGCCGGCGTACTTAGAGAATAAGACTTTATCGCCCGATTTTACTTCGAGTGGTAAAACTTTTCCGTCTTCAGTCACACGACCTTTGCCCGTTGCAACGATTTCACCGCGTTGTGGTTTTTCTTTAGCTGTATCAGGAATAAATAATCCCCCAGCTGTTTTTTCTTCTTCCGCCATACGACGAACCAAAATTCTGTCATGCAAAGGACGAACGCCTAATTCTTTAGCCATATCAAAGACCCCCGATAAATGCGCGATTTTCTGCAATGAAAACCACGGTTAGTTATATACAACGCTAAGGTAATATGAAGCGCGTGGGGGTTCTGTCAAGGTCGCATTGCTATTCTTATTTCGTGAGGGCGGTACTAGATATGGGCGTTAAGGATTTTGACGATTGCGGACTTCAGCTTGAGGAGCCTGCTTAGTTATTCGCGGAGTCGATGAAAAGAAATTATTGGCGTAAGCGCCCATTAGTTCGGCCACTTCTTCAGCACTCAAACGGCCTGATACTTCTTTAATTGCATTTGCTAAGTGTTTTTGTTTCGTCAGATAGCCTACAAAATAGTCGCTGATCGTTAAATCATGGGTCATCGACAGCTGCAATTTCTCTTTGTCGAATTGATTCTGTAAATTTTTAAGTTCGTTATTTAAAACTGAGTCGATCGTATTCGCTGGAGCAGCCTTTGATTTACCAATCATCGCATCTTTTGTTACGCGTAAACGCAGCTCAGCGTCAGCCACCATATATTGCTTCCACTCCCGATAACTTTTGGTAGTCGATAGCGGTGAGTTGATAGCAGCAAGCGTATTAGGTGACCCGTTCATAGCACCAATGCGTGACGACCCCATAGCCATTAAAAACATCAAAGATGCGGCTAGAACAACATACGTTCTGTTTGATTTTACGTGCAACTTCACTAGCCGACTCCTTGACTAGTTTTTGATCTACAAGAGTTAAGCCGGTTCTAATCAGTTTTATGATATTAAGGGCAAGGCGCTGTATAAAGTTGAGACACTGGTGACAGCAATTAGGGTCGCCCCAATGCAGACCTTGGTCAGGAGAATTAGCTAAGTCAACGGGTTTAAAGTCCGGTTTTTAGGCACCTGACTTAACTTGCCTTCCAGATGAGCCCCCTTCTGGTCTGTAATAGAGCAAACGTCAACAGAGGGGACAAACAATGTTTATTAAACTTGCAGTGGTCATGATGACCGCATTTTCGGGCACTTTTGCATTAGCTGGATCGCGCGCCATTCACCGCAATAATTTCGAACCAAAAATTGTAGGGGGAGTCGAGGCCCAAATGGGTGAGCTGACATTTCAGGTTTCAATTCAAGATTCAAGCGGCATGCATTACTGCGGTGGAACTTTAATTAAACCCAATTGGGTCTTAACGGCGGCCCATTGCGTTCAAGATCCTGCAGGCATGCAGATTATCACCGGACTTTATGACCAGGGTGTTAGTGCCGGAACCGAGACGTTTAAAGCTAAAAAAATTATTCCACATCCTAAGTATGACGACGCGGCCTATGATTACGATTTCGCATTAGTAGAACTAAGCGGCGACTCAAAGTTTAGAACCGCCGAATTAAATAACACCGAAATACAAATCACGGATTCAGAAAAAATTATGGTTTGGACTTCAGGTTGGGGCGTTACTTCTGAAGGCTCTTGGTCAACGGCTAAAATATTAAGAAAAGTTGAGCTGCCATTAGTTTCAAATGCCGAGTGCAATTCAGCCACATCTTACAACGGCAAAATTACGGATCGCATGATTTGCGCGGGATACAAAGAAGGTGGCAAAGACTCTTGCCAAGGAGATAGTGGCGGGCCGTTATTTATAAAGATGGCAAGTGGAGACGCAAAGTTAGTGGGCGTCGTGAGCTGGGGCGAAGGGTGTGCTCGTGAAAATATGTACGGTATCTACAGCAAGGTTAATACCGTGACTGACTGGGTTGCCACTGAAACTCAATAGTTGAATCACAAATTAAGTAAATATTAGTTACAGGGAGCTAAAAAAGCTCCCTTTTTTTATTTCAGCATTACCTACTAAGGAAGTTCGAAAACAATAAATTCGGCACCGGCCGTCCATTGAAAATGAATGCGAGACAGTAAACTTGCGCTTAACCCGTCGCCTTCAAGTAAAGTATGTTCGTTAACTTTAATGGTGCCCTTGATAACTTGTATCCAATAGAATCTGGTTTCATCCGTGTTTAATATTTTCTCACCCGTCTTTGGCGACTTAACCACATACATATCCACATCTTGATTGAGTGCAACTGAACCATCGCGACCCTCATTCGAGGCCACCAAAGTTAATTCGCCTTGTTCAAGTTCGTTTGAAAAATTCTTTTGTTCGTAGCTGGGAGAATAATTTGCCTTATCCGGCAAAATCCAAATTTGTAACAAGTGCGTTTTTTTATCCGTCAGGTGATTGTACTCAGAGTGGCGAACCCCGGTGCCCGCACTCATGCGCTGCACTTCGCCCGGGCTGATAGTTGCGGTATTACCCATACTATCTTTGTGCTCTAACACTCCATCAACGATATAAGTTATAATTTCCATATCGCGGTGAGCATGAGTCGGAAAGCCTGCACCACCGGCAATTCGGTCTTCGTTAATAACTCTTAAGGCCGAAAAGCCCATGTGTTGAGGGTCATGGTAATCACCAAAAGAAAATGAATGGCGCGCATTTAACCAGCCGTGATCGGCGTGTCCGCGCTCTAAAGATTTTCTAATTTTAACCATAACCTTTCCCTTCTAATTTTTTAGTAAACTTCTTAACATCCACGCCGTTTTTTCGTGAATATCTAAACGCTGAGTTAGAACATCCATCGTCGTTTGATCGCCCGCATCTTCGGCGTGTGGAAAGGCCGTACGAATTGTTTTTATGACCGATTCGTGACCTAAGATAAGTTCTTCAATCATCTTTAGGGCTTTAGGTACGCCTTTATGTTCTTTAATCGAAGACAGTTTTACAAATTCAGAGTACGAACCCGGTGCGTAGTGACCAAGCGCACGAATTCTTTCAGCAATCAGATCCAGCGCATTCCACAATTCGGTATATTGGCCCATAAACATAACGTGCAAAGTTTGAAACATCGGACCTTCAACGTTCCAATGAAAATTATGCGTTTTTAAATAAAGCGTATAAGAATCTGCTAGCAGCTTTGAAAGGCTTAGGGCCACATCTTTACGATCTTTGTCTGAAATTCCGATATCTATTTTCATATTAGCTCCTTGGGGTTTAAAAATCTTACGACTCTAACCTTACTTAAGTTTTTAGCAAATAGAAGTTCAAATAGACTGCGTCTATGAAATCAACGCATTATTTATTAGCCAAATTTAAACGCCCGCATTGATATCGAACCGTTTTGCATGCCTTCAAATTCAAACGAAAGCTCATCAGTGGCTTTGGCGGCGCCCAAAATATAATGAATAGGAAAGTAATGCTCTAAAGTCGGCACGCTCAGTTGGCCCGAACTTGTTTTGTTGAAATCATGACTTATGGCAGCGAAATCACGGTCGATTAATTTTTTCTTAAACCATTCATCAAACTCCACCGCCCAATCGAACGGTTTTTCATCTTGTTTCCAACTTATCTTTTTTAAATTATGAACTACGTTTCCGCTGCCGATTATTAAAACCCCTGACTCGCGCCACTGTTGCAACTTTTTACCAAGTTCAAAATGGTGCCGGGGCCCTTGATTTATATCGATACTCATTTGCAAAACGGGTATATCTGCTTTCGGAAATAAATACTTTAAAATACCCCACGCGCCATGATCTAAGCCCCAGTGGCCATCATCAAAATGCACGGTCGTTGGCTCAGTCTTCAATTGAATTTCACGCGCTAAATTTTCGTCGCCGGCCGCTTCGTATTTTATTTTGTAGAGCTCTTCCGGAAAACCGTACATGTCATAAATCAATTTGGGCTTTTTAGCACTAGTGATAAACGTTCCCTCAGTTGTCCAATGGGCAGAAATAACTACAATGGCTTTTGGTCTTGGTAATTTAGCGCCAAGCCGAGTCAAAGTTTGCGTGAACGCATTGTCTTGCACGGCGTTCATCGGAGAACCGTGGCCAATAAATAATGCAGGCATCATGCAAACTCCCTTCGTATTTCGCAGCGTTTCGAATTACTTTTTAGCTGCCTTTTCTTGAGCACCCTGAATCTTTAATTCAATGGTAATTTCGTCTCCAACAATCGGCCCAACTTCGACCGCTTGGCTCCAGTTAAGACCAAATTCTTTTCGGCTAATTTTTGCTGTACCAATAAATGCGGCCTTCAAATTTCCATAACCATCAACGGCTGAACCCGTATACTTAGTGTCAAACGTAACTTTTTTTGTTTTGCCTTTTATGGTTAGATCACCGATTAGTTTAAAAGACTCAGGCTTGCCTGATAGGGCCGTGCTTTTAAAAGTCATTTTTGGAAACTGCTTGGCATCAAAAAAGTCAGGACTTTTTAAATGCGTATCTCTTTTTTCAACTCCGGTATCGATTGAATCAATTTGCGCTTCTGCATCAAGCTTTGAGTTTTCAAATTTTTCATCGATAGTAAACGTTCCGCTGAATTTTTTAAAAGTGCCATCAACTGAAGAAATCACTAAGTGCGGAACTTCAAAACCAATCTTAGAATGCATCGGATCGATATTGTATTTACCGGCTTCAAGTTCTTTTTGGGCCAAGGCCGATAGCGAGACCAGCATGATCGCCGTAAGAATGGTTTTTGATAATCGAGAATTCATGAAACTTCCTTTGGTTAGTGATTTCACATAGTATGTCGGAAAAGCGGTTGTTCTAAAAGTCATCAAAATTATAAATCACTGTTGCAATATTGGAACAATGCTTTTAGTCTGCCACAATGGACACTCAAGTTGATTACAACCAAATTGCGCTATTTATTGAGATTGTCGACTCTGGCAGTATTTCTGAGGCCGCTCGTCGCCTGAACCAGGCCAAATCAAATTTAAGTCGGGCTTTATCATCCCTTGAAAGTCAATTGGGCGCCCAACTTATTTATCGCAATACCAGAAGTCTTCACCCGACACAAGCCGGGCTCAACTTTTACGAAAAATGCAAAGTCGCTTACAGCGATATTAATCATAATATCGCTAGTTTAAAATTAAACGAACAAACTCTAAGAGGTCGCTTCTGTATTACGGCCGCTATGGACTTAGCTCAAACAATATTTCCGGCAATCTTGTCTGATTTTTCAAGATTACATCATGAATTACAAATTGAAATGCGTGGCGAAAACAAAATGATTGATTTAGTTCGCGAAGGCATTGATCTGGCCGTTCGCATTGGCACTTTAAATAATTCGAATCTAAAGGCAGCCAAAATTTGCGACCTCAGCCTAATTTTAGTCGCCACCAATACCTATTTGGCCGGTCGACCAAAAATAAAAACGCTTGAAAATTTAAAAGATCACGCCATTATTTCTTTTAATAAAAACTTTGAAAAAACTCTTAGCCTAAGTCGCCGGGGGGGCTCTTTACAAAAAGTAAATATTCACCCTTGCTTACTGGCAAATGATTCCTTGGTTGCGAAAAGCTTTACGCTTAACGACAGCGGTATAGCCCTGTTACCCGATTTTCTTTGTTACGAAGAAATTAAATCGGGGCAGCTCACGCGCGTTTTACCTGACTTTGCGTCCCGCCCCGTTCCGATTCACTTTATCTGGAGCCAGCACCAAACGACCTCGCCGAAAGTCCGGGCATTTATTGATTTCTCGAAAGACCGCATGAAAAAGTTTTTTACGGCCTAGTTTTCATCGCCAATTTTACGTTTTTCTTTGGTTTTGCCGATGAGATATTAGCTAAACTATGCAAAAAAAAACGAACTTTTTTTTAAAAATAATTCTCTTTGCTTTCCTGCTGGGTGGCATCACTTTTTATTTTTGGAATAAACTAAATAAGACCTTAACGGTGGCGGCCGAAGAATCGCCAGATAAAAACATACAGCAAATTCTGCCGCGCGTGCCTGAACCACTTAGTCATGTTTCTAATAAACCTAACGGTTCGCAATCGATCATTACGACAAACGTAGATTCAGATGGGCAATTCAAATTTAAATCCGCTTTAAAAAACGCGCATAAAAATCAGCGGAGCCCATCGGCACAATTTAGACCTTCGGCCGCATCTTTAAACGAATCGCCATACCTAGATAGCGCGCGATGGAAAATTTGGAAAAATGTTAAAGCGATTTCTGCCGAAGCTTTAACCGGTGATGAAGTTATTGTTGGCGAAGTTAATCATCTGTTTTTGATTCAACACCCTCCGGCCCAAGTTACAAATTTAGCTCAATTTGATCGTGACGAACCCGTCGTCGTTTACGACGGTCGGTTGCGTAAGGCCGGATTAATTTCAGGAGTTATTAAAATTGAAACTTCAAACCGCGCTATGCTTGAAAGTGATTTAGGCAAATTGCAAGCGAAGGTTTTTGACGCTTTCGATAATATCGAAACTTATTTTGTTTCATCACAAAATAATCGATTTAATTTAGAAGAACTTTTCAAATTTTTAAAGTCGCGCCCCTACGTTAAAAGTGCAGAGTTAGAAATTATTGGGACGACCTATGAAAAAAATTAGTAAAATTTTTAGTGCTCTGCTTAGTGTCGGTCTAATCGCGGGCTGCAGCTTACGTACTTTTACGTCTGATTTTTACAGTGACGCGATCGCCGATCCTTTAATGAAATACGCGTGGCACATTTCCAACGTGGGACAGGCGGTCTTTGCCCCAACTCCGGGCGTAGCCGGATATGATTTAAATTTATTATCAACTTGGAATAACAGAATCTACGGCAACGGAATTCTTATTCAAGTGTCAGATGACGGCATCGAAGATACGCACGAAGATTTATCGGCAAACTTTTCGTACTTAAATATTTCTAAAAATTACACTTTGCCCAGCCCCTACACCGCAACCACGGCCCGCCCCATCGCAACGACCGATGACCACGGAACCGCCGTCGCCGGATTAATCGCGGCCGTCGGCTGGAACAAAGTCGGCACGCGCGGCGTTGCTCCACGCGCTCACCTTTCTATTGCGAATTTTGTTTCTGATGGAGTTACTCAATCGACGGCAAAACTTTTAGATCAAGCTAGCGGCGATTATGATATTTCAAATATGAGTTGGGGCTCGACCCAGAACAATATTGGGGTCTTAGACACCAGTTACAATGCACAACTTCGAACTATGGTTACCACAAAGCGAAGCGGTAAAGGCACTCTATTTATTAAGGCGGCCGGCAATGACTTTGCGGTTCTGTGTAATGGCTCAACAACCGCTTACTGTGTTGGTAATGCTAACTTTGATCCTCATAATGTAATTCCTTATTTGATTTCCGTCGCCGCTATGAATGCTAAAGGCGACTCGTCGACTTATTCTTCGCCAGGCCCCGCCATTTGGATCAGTGCACCAGGCGGAGAATTTGGTGATGATTCACCTGCAATGTTAACTACTGATTTATCTGGCTGTACGTTAGGTCGATCGAAATCTTCGGCGACGAAAGCTTTTGAAAAGGGTGCCGTTGCGGAAAATGCTAATTGTAATTACTCATCCGTTTTTAACGGCACCTCGTCGGCGGCTCCAACCGTTTCGGGCGTAGTTGCCTTGTTGCTGGAGGCAAACCCAGCCCTTACTTGGCGTGATATTAAATATATTTTAGCAAAAACCGCCACCGTAGATAATTTCGCTACTGGTACTATTCCACATCCACAAAGTTTAAGTTTACCAACTGGATACACCTGGGAACAAAAATGGATTACCAATGCCGCTCAGTTTAAATATCATAACTGGCGTGGCTTTGGACGAGTGAATACCGCGGCCGCAATCACACTGGCAAATCGTTTGATCACGTTTCCAACAGCATTAGGAACCTTCACGGAAACAAATTGGGTCAATAGCAATACGGGGTTAACTTCGGCAATTCCCGATAATAGCGCCACGGGTGTGACCGACACCCTCACGGTGGTAACCGCATTAACCATCGAAGCGGTTCAAATTAAAGTTGATATTACCCACGCAGATATTTCTGAGCTGGCCCTCGAATTAACTTCACCCGGTGGCACAAAAAGTATTTTAGTTAATGCTCGAAATTCATTAAAAGGAATCACCAATTACACGGGCGAAACTTTTATTTCAAATGCTTTTTACCAAGAGCCCTCCGCGGGTGTATGGACTTTAAGGGTTATCGATGCCAAAGCCGGTATTACCGGAACGCTGACTTCATTTAAATTAAATTTCTTTGGTGGCGCTCACTAAAGCTCAAGACTTTTTTCGACCGGTGGATTTATATGCGGCTGCGGTTTTACGTCAAGATCCAACAAATAATTTATTACATCTTTAGCCGAATAAGAATTCTGACCCACTTTGATCATGCGTTTTATATTATTTAAATCATCGCCCGCAGTTAATAAGTGCATTTCTTTTTGCCCACTCGCTTGAATTTGCGCCATGCCGATATCGGCCATTAAAGCGTTGCACAGGCATTTGCGACCAACCGTATCTTCAAGTAAACCATTTTTTTTCACGTAATCGGCTTGGGGTTCAGCCGGGCACCTTTGGGCCACGCTGCCATCTTCTTTTTTATAGTGATGGCGAAGGTAACCTAAATCACAAATTCTTTTTCGTTGTAAATAAATAGACTCTTCCGAAATACTTCCCGGAATGCGAGCCGCCTTAAATGGAAAACCCGTCGGCGATGAACGTGGATCCGTAAAAATCCAGCCACCTTCGGGAGCGACTTCATTTAGAACGGTGTGAATTGCATCTTTTCTTAAAGTCTCATCAACGCCCGATTCATTCGAAAATGCGAACAAAGTTCCGACTTGAATTCCGTGCGCGCCCTGGCTTCTAACGTGAGCCAACTTTTCTGGTGTTGCATAATCGCCGGCTAACCAAAAAGGCAAACCCAATGCGACCATATCTTCTAA
>JACMNA010000122.1 GCA_014378765.1 Bdellovibrio sp.
ACACTTGTGAATACCTCAAACATTGGCTGCAGGTGAAGCTGATCTGGTCGTTACGTTTAACGCCAGTGGAAGTGGATGCGATCAAGCAAAAGGCCACCGAAGCACAGTGCGGTGGCAACGCCTTCATAATAAGTCAGCAAGACCTCGACGAGCAGCGACGCTTTATGGCTGATCATGCGAACCTTTGCAATTCGCATCAGTGACTTCGAACATCAGTGGCTTTGAAAGCGTTCGATGTATTGGCAGCGCTGACATAAGTTTTCAATTAATTTTTTTTGCTTAAAACCTTTTAATATATTCTGCGCGCGCTCGCTGGCAAGTATATCCAGTAAGGACTGTTCTTGAATTTGGCCTAACGGAATATTGCCTTCTTTATCAAGACAGCAAGGCACAACTGTGCCATCCACTAACAGACCGATATGCGAACTGAGTCCATAGCAGCTTCCAACCGTTCCTAAAATTGGCAATTCCGTACTTGGCCAAATAAACTCTGTGTCGTAGTGAAGATACAGGCGATTTTTTATGTTAATGCTTTTATTTCGATTGCGGCTAACATCAATTGCGCCCTCGAATTTAATTTGAAAGCGTTCAGATATTTTTTGCAGCATATTATTGTTATTGGTAGAACTTCCGCGCGGATCATTTAAATTCCAAAGGCGATAGTTTATATATAAATCAGGGCGTGTCGATAGAGCTTTTTCTGAAAATTTAAAAATTTTTTCTAAATAAATATCAGGATCGCGATCGGGATAGTTATCAAAAAAACTATGTAAACTAAAATTCACTTGCCGAAACGCCGGGTGCAATAAAAGCTCGGCTAAATTTTCTTTGAGTAAGACCCCATTACTAACCAGAAATATTTTAACTTGTTGTTCGTGGCAAACGTTGACGAATTCTGTAAGCTGCGGGTGTACCAAGGGCTCGCCCATTAAATGAAAGCACACCTGTTCCGTAAGTGGAGCTACTTCCGCAATGATACGTTTAAATAGCTCTAGCGACATCAATTTTTTAGTGCGAATGACTTCAGGGCAAAAGCTGCATTGCAAATTGCAGATATTGCTAATTTCGATATTCACCTTCGTAAATCTTTTTGCAAACCCTGGCATAAGTTTAAAGATCTAGTGCAGCAGGGGGTAAGTTGCAATCACCGAGAATAAAAAACCCTCATTGCGATCACGGGCGTACTCGGCGTTGCGGTGGCTGTCGCCAACGACTTGATAGCGCATCAATTGCACAATTGGGTAGTAACGATCGGCTCGGTCGGGAAACGCTAACCAAATGCCGTAAGAAACGTTATTAATACCAGCCTCGCGATCACTAGGGCCGTAGAGATATTCGTTATGGGCGCGATCGCCCCAGCCAGTCGTGCCAACAAAATTTGGCTCAACCCGAGTATTCAGCGTAGTGAATTCAAACAATTTTACTTTACCCACAAGACTTACGTAATTTCCACCATGCAAAGTAAGGTCTTTCGACAAGCTTAACTCAATTTCGCCTTGATAATCATCGTTGTAGCCCGGAAAAAACAAGTCGACGCCATTGCTCCATTCGTAAGTGCTTTTACGGTCGGGATCACCTTTGCTAACTGACTCGTGATTTGGAAAAAGCGGATTATCATTGATTGAAACTAAGCGCGTTCGAAATCGCACCCGATCATCCACAATAAATTGTTGGTAGTGCATACTACTTCCGAAAAACGCGATCTTCTCGTCAAAAAAGAAAAGGCTAATCACCGGGTCTATTTGGTAGTCGCGGTATAAAACCACGCCGCGTGATTGGGAAACTGAAGAAAAGCGGGCTCCCACATTGATTGCGCTGATTGTACCTTTATGCGGGGGCGGCAGGGCGGCCGCGGACATACCAAAAAACAAACCAAAAAATAGGCTTAAAAATAATACGATAAATCTTTTTGAATTCATTGTGACCTCTCAAAGTCGCAAGCTAGCACAGCCTTTATCTGAAATCTATGCTTTCAATTGATTCAATTATAGCCTGTTTCACAAATTGTCTCTGGTTTCTTTCGGTGGTAGATCTACAATGGAAAGGCAGGTCGAAATGAATTCTACCGCGCTTAAGAAAGCAGTAATTGTTGGCGGAGTTAGAACGCCCTTTGTTAAATCTTTTACTAAATTCAACCGTTTAACGAATCAGCAAGTCATGACCGAAACAATTAAAAAACTAGTCGAGAAATTTTCTCTGCAAGGAAAATTAATTGGCGACGTTGCCTTTGGATCGGTCATGCTTAATTCAGGTGACTGGAATTTAACTCGCGAAGTGGTGCTAGGAAGCGGCCTTGATCCGCGCACGCCCGGTTACAATGTGCAACGTGCGTGCGGTACCGGTTTAGAAACCACCTGGCAAATTGCCTCAAAAATTAAATTGGGTCAAATCGAAGTTGGAATTGCCGGTGGTAGTGATACTAATTCAGACGCTCCCGTTATGCTTTCAAGAAATTTCACGTGGAATTTATTTGATCTGCAAAATCAAAAAGGTTTTTTTAATAAATTAAAAGGAATCTTCAAATTTTCTGTGCGAGATTTAAAACTAGACTTCCCGATGGTGCGTGAGCCGCGCACGGGTTTATCAATGGGCGAACATACCGAATTGATGGTTAAGCACTGGAAAATCACTCGCGCCGAACAAGATCAATTAGCATTCGAAAGTCACCAGAAGGCCGCGAGGGCCTACGCCGACGGTTTTCATCAGGATCTGGTTTTTGAATATCAAGGACTAACGGCAGACCCGTTAGTACGTGCCGATACCAGTTTAGAAAAATTGGCGAAGCTTAAACCCGCATTCGATCGAACGGCGACGGGAACTTTGACGGCGGGAAATAGTACGCCATTAACCGACGGGGCCTCGGCCGTCTTAGTCGCCAGTGAAGAGTATGCGCAAAAAAATAATTTGCCGATCTTAGCCAATTTCATAGACGCCGAAGTAGCTGCAGTCGACTTTGTTGGGGGCGAAGGTTTATTGATGGCGCCCGTGACGGCCGTTAGCCGCTTGCTTGCCAGAAATAATTTAACGTTACAAGATTTTGATTTTTACGAAATTCACGAGGCCTTCGCCGGACAGGTGCTTTGTAATTTAAAAGCGTGGGAAAGTGCAGAGTACTGCGAAAAAGTTTTAGGCCGTAGCGCACCCATGGGAAAAATTGACCGCAATAAAATGAACGTTAAAGGTGGAAGTTTGGCTTTGGGGCATCCATTCTCCGCCACAGGCGGGCGCATCGTGGCAAGCCTTGGTAAAATACTGCAGCAAAATGGCCAGGGGCGTGGGCTAATTTCAATTTGTACGGCGGGTGGTATGGGTGTTGCCGCCATACTAGAAAGATAACCATGCGCAGCGAAGAAAACGACAACGAGGAAGATCGAGATTTACCTGCGGTGCTTGTGCCGTTAGAAAAAATATCTGATGAGGCCCTACATGGGTTGATCGAAGAATTTATTTTACGTGAAGGCACCGATTACGGCCAAGTCGAAATAAGTTTAGAAAAAAAGCACGAACAAATTCGTAAGCAGCTGGTCGCCGAACATATTTTTGTGGTTTTTGATCCGACTGAACAAACCGCTTCGATTGTGCGAAAAGAGAATTTACCTAAAGATAGTTAGTAAATATGCAGCCTAAAAATTATTTCGTTAATTGAATACCGTGATCGACAATGGTGATCACCTTACTTTTATATAATCCACCTAAGGCAATTTTATATTTCTTCTTACTTACGCCAAATAAGTCGTAAATTTTTTCGGGCGGTGTTTTATCATCAATTTGTAAAAACCCATTATTTTGTTTAAGCATCTCAATTATTTTTTCGCCAATATCACCCGTGGCCTTGTGGCCGGGTGCGCGCAAGATCAAATCAATTTTGCCATCTTCACGCATCTTTCGTATAAATCCAGTGGCAAAATCACCAATTTGCAAAGGTTGAAAGATTTCATTTTTATACAGAAGGCCCAAATGTTTTTGATTAATAACGGCTTTAAATCCTAGATCAGTTTCGGATGCGATCAGCAACTCAACCTGTTCATTGTCTTTGTAGCTCGGCGGCACTTTGTTCACGTGACGTTCAAGGCGCATTGAAGCACAAGGGCGCCCTACATTGTCTAAATAGATTTTAACGACGACATCATCACCGGCGGCAATACTTTGAGTTTGTTCACTAAAGGGTAGAAATAAATCTTTTGGCTGGTTCCAATCTAAAAATGCGCCGACGTCGGTCATCGAAACAACTCGTAAAACGGCGAAATCTTCAACTTGATATTGGGGCTGGTTTTGCATGCCGGAACTATAAAGCAAAACTTGAGCAAAGACTACTGCCACATCGGGGCGAAGCTTTTTAACAACAAAACGCAGGTAATTTCTACGTAATTTGGTTAGGCGGCTACGCTCGCTCGAGCTCGGCGATTAAAAAAACCGCTAAGTTATCGAAAGTGTCGGTCATCACTAAGGATGGTAAAGCCTTATAGAACAAAAAAAGCGCTATACTTAACCGACGAAAAGTCATGAGCGAAGCCGCTAAACCGACCCCCGAGACTCCGGCCTTAAGTATTTTTTTGTTATTAATTGGAACCTTAAGAATCGCTAAATCCAAAACCGCGTTTAAAAATGTTAGTAGCGCTTCTGAAGGCTTCAAACGAACCAAGCGCGCGGCTTTTTCTTTGTTCGTTTGGTCTTTATCAGTTTTAATTTCCTGTACGGCAATCAACCAACTTAAAATTTCTTTTTTTGATGGCTTATCAAGGCTTGAAATAGTTTTTTTGATAAATTTTTTCGAACTAGCGGGAAGGCCTTTAATCTTTTTCAGCATAGGTGGCAGTATAGTTCATTTAAAAAAAACTACCAAGTAATCTATAGCAGACGTACAATCAACCAAATATTTGCCACCACGATCGCCATTAAGAGCATCCAGGCAATTATTTTAGCTAATCCTTTAATTGCAAAACTCTTCATCAGTTTTGAATCTGAAGCAAACTGAATCAACGGTAAAATTACAAAAGG
>JACMNA010000123.1 GCA_014378765.1 Bdellovibrio sp.
ATAAATGCCGAAGAAAATTTAAGAATTTTGTTATTTTTCATGTTTATATTATTTTAAATGAATCTTGATTCTGGGGCATTAATTAAGAAAATGCTAGACCAAGGGCTTGGTTCGACAATTTGAAATCTTTAATAAAAGTGGTGCCCATTAAGTACCGAGTTCAAAAGACCATATCTTAGAACAATATGGCCTTTGATTCAATTAAGCCGCGTATGAAGTGCGAAATTTGTTGAAACGAGCGAAATCTTTTTTGTAATTTTTAAAAGAATGGGTTGCATGCTTAGCAACAACTGTTTTTACAAAACTGTAGTAATGATTGTACATGAAATTCCCCATAAAGTTTCCAAAGAAATTCATTGGCATTTCAGAGACGATTTCATTTTTGCAAAATGTAGTCATGTACTTTTGCGACATCATCCACCATTTAGCGGCCTCAGACCGGTCAATAAAATTTGAAACAAAACAAGTTTTGTTATTGAACTTGTAACCAATTTCCCAACCCGTGCCCGCTTTTTTGTAATAAGCCTTGATCGTGTAGTCTCCACAATTAAAATTCTTTGTGATCATTAAATCTCCTTCATCTATTTGCGTCTATTCGCAGAGATAATCATCTATTATATAAAGGCATCACTGTAGTCCCGAACTGTTCGCGTTAAGACATAGGACTATAGTGGTCTGCCTCAGTTAGTGGTTCCAAAGCGGAGTTAACGACGGCGATTTATATATTTTTTTAATTATTAAAGATTAAATTGGCCAAGCTTAACTACTTCAGTGGTTAAGCTAACACCTTTATCTTCGTAGACCTTTTTTTTCACGTGCTCAATTACGGCCAATGTGTCGGCCGCGGTCGCTTGATTTAAATTTACGATAAAATTTGCGTGCTTAAGTGAAACTTGAGCATCACCAATGCGAAACCCTTTTAGACCACATTGATCTATTAATTGCGCGGCCTTATGGCCGTCGGGATTTTTAAAAACTGACCCACAACTTGGCATATCTAAAGGCTGCTTTGACAATCTTAGCTTATTGGCGTCGCGTACCTGTTGTAAAATTGTTGGGTCTTTTACCAATGGCCAACTAATCAGGGCGCGAATTACAATGTGTGGCTGCCAACCGTCCGTGTGGCGATAACGAATGGTTAACTTTGATTTTTCTAATCTTTTAACTTCGCCTTCAAGGGTCATAACTTCAATGGCGTCAACAAGCTCCATAAATTCCCGTGGCTCGAAAGCTTCGGCGACGCCCGCGTTCATCACGACTCCGCCGCCAACATCACCGGGTAAGCCTGCCATAAATAAGGCCGGTGCCAATTGGTTTTTTAAAAATGCTTTTAGTAGCTCGGACTTCGCCGTGCCCGCTAAGCAATTGATATAGATTTTATCTTCTTTAACTTCGGTCGTAATTTCTGAAAATCGGCGCAAACAAATAGTTAAGCCTTTAATTCCGTGATCAGAAATCAAAATATTAGAGCCACCGCCAAAAACCGTGATTGGTAATTGATTTGCTTTTGCATACCGAAGGGCTTCTTGAAGTTCAGGCACCGTGGTTGGCAAGCAAAAGTACTCAGCTTCGCCGCCGATCATCCAAGAGGTGTAATCGGCTAGTTTAACGTTTCTTAAGATGTTCAAGGACATCAAGCCCCAACTTCCAGCCGTCGCCAGCGCCTAAAGTTAAAAAGACATCGCCAGCTTTTAATTCTTTTAAAATATTTTTTAATTGTGAATCGTCTTTGGGTGAAAGAATGGCGTGTGGATGATTCATTTCGCCTAGTAATTTTTCTGAGGTGATTCCGGGTAAAGGGCTTTCCCCCGCCGCGTAGATTTCAGCCATAAATAAATAATCTGATTGCGCAAAACACGTTTTAAAATCTTGCCAACAATGTTCGGTGCGCGAGTAACGATGCGGTTGAAAATAGACAACAACGCGATTTTTATCATACTTTTCGCGGAAAGCTTGCAATGTCGCACGCACTTCGGTGGGATGGTGTCCGTAATCGTCGTACACACGAATGCCAGCTGATTCGCCCTTAAATTGAAATCGGCGGTCAACGCCTTCGAAACTATTTAAACCTTTGGCGCACATTTCAAAATCAATTCCGGCGGCTAAGCCGACGGCTAAACTGGCCGTCGCGTTTAAAGCGTTATGACGCCCGGGCATATTAAGGTGGAATGATCCCAACTTTTCTTTTTTACCAAGCATTTTATTATTTTTAAAAACTTGATAATGGCCTTTTTCACCTTCAATTTGATAATCATTATTTTCATTGAATCCGTAAAATAAAATACGTTTTGAGTAATGCGCAAAGATTTCAACGATTGACGGATCGTCGCCGCAAACAATCACGACTCCGTAAAAAGGAACGCGATAGGCGAAATCCAAGAAAGCGCGTTTTAAATTTTCAAAAGTTTTAAAATGATCCATATGATCAGAATCAATATTGGTAATGACCGCCACTTCGGGCGAAAGCTTACTGAAGCTTCCGTCACTTTCATCGGCTTCCGCGATCAACCACTCACCGGTGCCAAGTAGCGCCGTTGATTTAATTCGCTCGAATCGCCCTCCAACGACGATCGTTGGATTTTGGCCTGCTTCTAAAAAGATTGAAGAAATAAGACTGGTCGTCGTCGTTTTACCATGAGTTCCGGCAACGGCAATTCCCCGGCGCAAGCGCATGATCTCGGCTAATGCTTCGGCCCGTGGAATTAACGGAATTTCTTTTTTGCGAGCCTCCATCATTTCTGGATTAACTGCAGAGATCGCGCTTGAATAAACAACTACGTTTGCTAGACCCACATTCTTTGCATCGTGGCCTTTATAAATCTGAATACCGAGGGCTTTAAGCCGCTCAGTGTTTGCGTTTTCGCTGGCGTCTGAACCCGTCACCGTGGCACCAATATTATGCAGCAATTCGGCTAAACCGCACATGCCGATTCCGCCGACGCCAATAAAATGAAATTTTGCTTTATTTAACTGTGAATCATTTTTCATATAATTTGATTTAAAATATCCTTTGCGATTTCAAGTGCGGCTTGGTGCGGAGCCAATTTTTTTACGTTTTCTGACATTTTTAATCGTAAAGTCTCATCCGTTTTTAATTTTAATAAGGTCGCCGCAAATTCTTGGTCATTGAATTTATTTTGATCAAAGACGTAACCCGCTAAGGCCGCCACGACAACTTCGGCATTTCTTAATTGGTGATCATCCGCCGCCGGTAAAGGAACAATAATCGGTACAACACCAAAGGCTGCGGCTTCGGCAATAGTACTTGCGCCACCCCGGCAAAATTGCACGTCGGCTAATCGATAGCACTTGGGCATATCGAAAATAAATTCGTGTAATTCAACGCAAGCAAGGCCAGCGTATTTGGTTTTCATATTTTCAAAATCGCGGGTTCCCGTCTGATGAATAAAACGCATCGTAGAGTGCAGTTCAGCGTGCGCTAGAATAAAATTTGATAATTTCTCATTTAAAAACATCGAGCCTTGGCTGCCCCCAAAACATAACACGGTAATAATATCAGTTTTATTTTTTGGTAACGCCGCCGCCGCCGCTTCATCAATTTCTAAACGCAATGGCATACCGATTACCTTAAAATCTTTCGATTTCAAATATTTCTTAGCTTCGTTAAATACTAAATAGGCTTTTTGCACCGACTTTGAAAGCACGCGGTTGGCCATACCCGGGTGAGCATTAGGCTCCCACAATGCAGTTTTTTTCCCCAAGAGTGAGGCCATCATCACAAAGGGTGCTGAAGCGTAGCCGCCAACTCCTAAAACAAAATCAGGCTTGTGCTTTAATATTAAAAAATACGATTGCATAAAACCAACTGGAATTTTAAATCCGGTTTTAATTTTTTGCGCGAAGTTACCTGAAAAATTTAATTTGCCGCTTTTTATTAAATGCAGTGGTAAGTTTTCACGCTGCATGATTTTCTGCTCGAGGCCTTCTTTAGTTCCAACATAACGAACTTCGCAGTTAGGACTTAAGCTCGTCAGTGCTTTACCAATGGCAATGGCCGGATAAATGTGACCGCCGGTGCCACCGCCAGCAATCATAATTACTTTTTTCAAAACAAGCTCGAAGATTTAGAGTTGGGTTCTGACATCTCGATATTTAATAAAATACCGAACAGAAAACTAAGTACAACTAAAGAACTTCCACCGTAACTTAAAAATGGCATCGTTAAACCTTTAGTTGGCACTAAACCCATCACGACGCCCACGTTAATGAAAACCGAAAAAGCAAAAGTCATAATTAAGCCTAAGCAAAGCGTTTTTTTGAAAACATCATTTGATTTCATTACAATTTGAAACCCGCGAAAAACCACGAAGCCGTAAAGCGCTAATAAAAACACAACGCCGATGAAGCCCATTTCTTCTGAAAAAACGGCCATCGTAAAATCAGTATGCGCTTCAGGTAAGAAAAATAGCTTACCCTGCCCTTGCCCGATGCCCTGCCCCGTTAACCCACCCGAGTGAACCGAAAGCATACTTTGAATAACTTGAAAGCCTTTTTGCGCCGGATCTGACCACGGATCTAAAAAGGCCTGCACGCGAGCGCGCCGGTACGGCGAATGCCACACGATAAAGTAAAGCGCCGGCATCGCTGATAAACCCGCCATCACTAGCCACTTCATTTTCATGCCGAACGTAAATAACAAAGCCGTACCGACAAGCAAAATTATGGCGAAGCTTCCAAAGTCAGGTTGCTTAAGCAATACCGCTAATGGCGCCACAATTAGTAAAAAAATGTAGCCCCATTTAACTTGGCCTAAATAATTTTGCTGGCGGCAAACTAAAGCCGCAAATAAAAAGCTAAATCCAATTTTTAAAATTTCGGAAGGCTCAAAGCGGATTCCCAAAGGAAGTTGAATCCAGCGTAATGCCCCGCCCACCCGAACCCCCACGTGCGGAATGAAAGTCGCACATAGTAAAACAAAAGCCGCGGGCCAAATAAGCCAACTGTAAGTGCGAATCCATTTAAACGGAATTTGCGTGGTCGCAAATAAAACGACGGCGGCAATCAGGGTAAACGCTAATTGCCGCTTGAAGAAGTAAAGACCGTCTCCAAAAGATTCAGTCGCAAAAATATAACTAGAACTATAAACCTGAACGAGCCCTATACCAAATAGGGTCACGATCGACAGGAACAAACTAGAAGATAAAAATTTGGTCTTCATTGACCTCTATGCTATTAATGAAGGGGCTAGACTAGTAGCCGCCGATCATTTGAATTTTTTGACGATCTCTTTAAAATAATCGCCTCTCTCTTCATAGCTGTCAAACATATCGAAACTAGAACAGCCCGGAGACATCAAAACAATGTCGGCGATCCTAGACTTTTGGTAAGCAATCAGCACCGCTTCTTCGAAAGTACCGATTAAATAGGTCTCAGAGAAATCACCAAGATCGCGGTTGATACGTTCTTTTGCCTCACCCACTAAGATCAAAGTTTTCACTTTGCGCTTAATCATGTTTTGCAGGGGCGTGTAGTTAAGGTTAGTGTCTTTACCCCCGGCAATCAATATTACGTTTTCTTCGAAACAATCTAGCGCACGCATAACCGCGTGAACATTCGTGGCTTTCGAATCATTGTAAAATAAAACACCGCCAACTTTGCGGACGTACTCTAAACGGTGACGAAGACCCCCAAAGCTATCAATCGTTTTTTGAACGGCCTCATGCGTGGCCCCGTGCTCGCGCGCCAATAACAATGCGGCCATAATATTTTCGATTGAGTGCTTACCCTTCAATTTCATATTCTTAATCGAAAAAGTTTCGATTTCAGGGCCCGTGCGAACGCGTAACTCATCGCCCACGTTTACAGCGCCACCGATATTCATAATTTGCGGCTCTAAGGCTGGCTTACGCGAAAAATAAAATATACGTCCACGCTGAACCGATGGATCACGCGCTAATTCAACTACGGCATTATCATCCGCATTTAGAATTGAAGTGGTCGCTTGATTTGTATTTTTAAAAATACGTCGTTTTGCATTCACGTATTCTTCCATCGAACGGTAACGATCTAAATGGTTTTCGGCTAAGTTGGTAAAAACAATATTGGCTGGAGCAAAATCAACTGCATGTTCAAGCATGAAACTTGAAACTTCGGCGATAACTACTTTGGCTTTTTTGTCTTCTAAAAGATAGTTTGTCATTGGCGTTTCGGTTGAACCACCCATCCAAGTTTCGATGCCGCTGGCCCGTAACATCTCTACCGCCAGACGCGAAACAACCGTTTTACCGTTAGTTCCGGTAACGCCGACGATCGGCTCTTTAATAAATCCGCAAACAAATTCAAACTCGCCCGTGATTTTGATGCCTTGCTGACGGGCGTATTCAAAAATCTTTAAGTGCGGAGCCACTCCCGGCGACAAAACCACTAAATCTTGCGATAAAAATGTTTTTGGCGAGTGTGATCCTAATTCAAATTTAATGTTCGTATAACCATCTAACTGCTCAAGTTGCGTCGATAATTCCGGACGCGATTTATGATCAGTCACCGTGACTTGCGCTTCGTGCTTAGTTAAAAACTTTGCTAATGCCACGCCAGTTTTACCCAAGCCCACCAACAAAATTTTCTTATCTTTTAATTCAGCTACATCTTTCCACATACCAGAGGCCTCTTTCTTTTAACTTATTTATTTCAAAAATTATCTTAACTTCAACGTCGCTAAACTTAGCGCCGCCAAAAGAATTGAAATAATCCAAAAACGAACAATAATTTTCGTTTCGGTCATTCCGCCCAGTTCAAAGTGGTGGTGGATGGGCGCCATCTTAAAAATGCGCTTACCCGTTAATTTAAATGAAATCACTTGCGTAATAACCGAAAGCGCTTCGACCACAAATATTCCGCCTAAAATGACCATCAAAAATTCATTCTTTGTAAACACCGCCATCGAACCTAAAAATCCACCCAAGCTTAAACTGCCTACGTCCCCCATAAAAACTTGCGCCGGGAAAGTATTAAACCATAAAAATCCTAAACCACCGGCCACCATGGCGGCGGCTAACGGAGCTAACTCGCCCGCACCGACCACGTGTTGAATTTGCAAATAATTTGCAATTGATGAGTGACCCACAATGTACGCAAATAACCCTAAGGTAGTCGCCGCCACAATCACTGGTACGATGGCTAAGCCGTCAAGGCCGTCCGTCAAATTAACCGCATTCGCCGTGCCGACAATAACTAAAGCGCCCACCGCTACGTAAAAATAACCAAGATCCCAGTAGAAATCTTTTATAAAAGGTACAGTTACAATTGTACTTAAATCATAAAAACGAATCATAATTAAAATTGTTAGGCCCGAAATGAAAAACTCGGCCGCCAAGCGAAGCTTGCCCGATAAACCTTTCGTGTTTTTTTTTGAAACTTTTAAGTAATCGTCAATGTACCCAATGATTCCGAAACCCCAAGTTATAATTACCGTACCAAGCACCAAGGGGTTCACGACGTCGATCCATAATATCAACGGCACAATCGTGCTTAATAAAATTAGCCAGCCGCCCATCGTTGGCGTACCCGCTTTTTTCTTGTGAGTTTGAGGGCCATCATCGCGGATCGACTGGCCAAAACTTTTTTCTTTCAGCTTTTCAATAAATCGCGGACCCCAAATTAGGCATAAGAAAAATCCAGTAAAAAATGAGATGAAAGTGCGAACGGTAATATAGCGAAAAACATTCAGTACCGAGTACTGGTCAGCAAAAGAGTACAACCATTGATAAACCATTCGGTATTCGTAACACAAATAGCCCTTCGAATTCAAGAAAAATTTTCTAAATTGTTGAAATCATTGAATAATGTTTGCTTTTAGCTTTCGGCTGCTTTATTTAAAACACATGAAAAAATCTGACAGTCGCAATGAAAAAGAATTAAAAAACTTTAAATTAGGTGAAGAGCAAACTAAGTACGCTCAGACGTATAATCCCGCGGTGCTGGAAGCTTTCGATAATAAGAATCCGAAAGATATCGCGTGGACCACTTTCATCTGCACGGAGTTCACTTCACTTTGCCCTAAGACGGGTCAGCCCGACTTCGCCAAAGTTTTTATCAATTACATTGCCAACAAAAAAATGGTCGAAAGCAAATCGCTTAAGCTTTACTTGTTTAGCTTTCGCAATCACGGTGACTTTCATGAAGATTGCATCCAAACAATTTGCAATGATTTAGTAAAGCTCATGAAGCCTAAATACATCGAAGTCATCGGTGAATTCACGCCCCGCGGAGGCATCGCGATCTTTCCGTTTGCTTCGTACGCAAATAGCGATAAGCGTTTTCAAAATATTTACGATCAACGTTTGGTTAATTACGCCCCCGGAAAGTATTCGACCGAATTAAGCCGCGTTTATTAATCTAGTGCAGATTCGATTCTTTAATGGCACTGCCCATATAAGAAAGTAAAAGGCTTTTCACTAGTTTAAATCGTAAAGATTCTGGAACGACGCCAGAGAAAATACTTTTCAAGGGAATTGAAGAAAAAACGGGTTGAATGCCGACCATATCTTTTACCAGCAAACGTGCCTCTAAGCAAAATCTCTGCAACTCTTTCGGCTTAATAAATAATCGGATGATGTGCATATGCTTTGGCGTATTCTTTACGAGCCATTCTACCAGCTTAATAACCACCAAGTGCGCAATTGGATTACGATTAAACGTATGAAAAATAAAAAGTCCGCCGGGCTTTAGAACGCGAGAAAATTCTTTTATAACTTCCGCCGGATCTTCAACGTGCTCTAAAAAATCCATCGCGGTGACGACTTCGAAAGTTTGATCTGGAAAAGGTAGATGGTAGGCGTCAGCTTTTTGGTAAGTTACGGTCTGAGTTAAATCGTGCTTGTGGGCGACGTGCAAACTTTCTTCAGATAAATCAACGCCCGTTACTCGCAGGCCCGCCTCGGCTAAAGCATTACTCAGAAAACCACCCCCGCAGCCCACATCAAGCACGTGGGTTTTTACTGAAAGTGTACATTTATTTTTTTGAATTTGATCTAATATCCAAGGGGTTTTAGTTTTTGACTCGGCCCTTAATAAGGCGACCGGATCGTCAAAGGCCGTG
Source organism: Bdellovibrio sp. (assembly GCA_014378765.1). Lineage (GTDB taxonomy): Bacteria > Bdellovibrionota > Bdellovibrionia > Bdellovibrionales > Bdellovibrionaceae > Pseudobdellovibrio. Next base: position 9,059 of record JACMNA010000123.1, read on the forward strand.
TACCAGCGGTCACCGTAAGCATCATAGATATCGTTATTCACTTTTACGGATTCAGTCGTTTTTTCCAAGGGATGCTCCAGTATAAAATTTGATAAGTCATAAATAAAAATAAAACGACCGCCTGAATTAAAATAAAATGCGGAATTAAATTATCGCGCCAAACCAGGGCCGCCGCCAAAAAACAAAGGGGATGCAAAATAAAAAGCACTGCGTGCAACCAGTTTTCGTGCGCGCTAGCCACATCTTTATGTACCCATTCGTCTTTAGTAATAAAAAGACAAGAGAACGCCGCTAACGCGATAAAAACTTTTAAGTTCATTTCTGAATAGCTATGCGTATATAGGTAAAAGTAACATATCAGCACGCTAAAGGTATCTAGCGGATGACCCAAACGCTCCCAAGTTTTTAATTCACGCCTAAAATGAAAATAAAATTCATCGAAGAACATGGCGATCGCTTGCAGCAAAAATGGCGTAACTAATAAGATCATTAACAGACCTCGAAGACAGAGCCAAACAAAGTTAGTCCCGGCCCGAAAGCAAAGCTAATAATACGGGTACCTGCCGCTGGTGACTGCCGTAATATTTCATTCCACACGTGGGGCAGCGTCGCCGACGACATATTGCCACGTTCGAACAATACTTTTTTGCTCTGCATAGTTTGCTCATCCTTTAATTCTAAAACGTCTTGAACCGCATCAATAATTTTAGGTCCGCCGGGGTGAATGGCAAAAATAGATTTCATCGCAGTCGCATAATCAAGATCAGCTTTTTTTAAAAGCTCGCTAAAAAACGGTTTCAGTTCATTCTTTATTTTGACGGGCACTTCACGCGATAGGTTCATTTGCATTCCCCAGGGAGCGGGCACCCAGCTCATGTCTTGGGTTGAGTCCGCAATAATCTTTTCGTGAATGGCGACTAGCTTTAAATTTTTTTGATCAGCTGTTTTGTTGGCCGAAGCGGTATACTTAATATGTCCGTCGGCAAACAGCGTCTGCACGATTGTTTGTTCGGGGGTTTGCGCTAATGGATTCATATGCAGCCCGCACATTTCGGTGTGCACGATGTCTACATGCTTTACGTCTTCATTTACTAAGCCTTGAGCTAAACGAATGGCAGGCAAAGCGGCATAACAACCCATGTGATACGCATGTGTAACGGCCGTTGAATGCTTCCAATTTTCATCAACGACCATTCTTTGCGGCGCACTGGGCGAAATGTAGCCCGTACACGTCACGTGAAGGATATGATCTGGTTTTTTAGACTGGGTATAAATTTGTTGAAAAACTGCAAAGGCGCGCTCGGCAAAAAACTGGGTCCGTTGTAAAATGTCGGCGCCTGATTGAACTTCTTCGTTCACAATATAAATTTCAGATTGCGTAAAGCTTTCTTTAAAAACATCATCGCACTCAAAATAACGCTGACTAATTTGATTTTGTTTGACCGCGTAGCGATCAAACAGTTTTTTCATCAGGCTTAGGCCCGCTTCATCTAACGTTGACTTTGGATTTAGCTTCTCGGCCTGTAAATGGCACTGGGCCGTCCACTCAATTAATTTTTTTTGCTCTAACTTATTCTTCGGCAAAATGGGCAGAAATTGATTAAGATAAATGGCAGGACGGTTGGGGCTATTCATAAGCGGTGAGCTTTGCAAATTGAGTGCTATTTCTCAACCCTTTTACCGCTGACTAGAATAATTTATACTGTGCTGCTGACCCGTAGATCATAAACCGAGGGCAGAATTCCCTAATGGCTTAAGGTTTTTTGAACAAAATCAATGAAAGTCGCGCCCCGCTTGAGTCGCCGGAACTCTTGTTTATAAATCATACAAATTCGGTCCAAAAATTCTGGGGCATCTTTGACGGCCGTAACGCCCCCATCATTTAGGGTATTCATCACCTTCGTTGGTAGAATTCCATAGCCCGCTCCGCTGCCCACCAGTTGCGTAAGCACTTCTAGGCTAGACGACTCAATGACCCGATTAAAACTAAAACCTTTTTTATTAAGTCGGCGAAGTAAATCTTGAGTTTGCAGTAGGCTGGGCTCAATCAATAAGACATCTGCATTCAAGCATTTTTTTGATTTCCATAAGGTTACTCGATCTTGAATGATTTCTTTTATAATCAGATCCGGGTGCGCCACCGGGTTGACCGCAAATGCGATATCTAATTTATTACTGATCACGTCTTCGGTCATGTGACGTGATAACCCGTGCGCTAAGTTCATATTAATTTCAGGATATTTTTGCAAAAATTGTGGAAGCAATGCCGGCAGAGTATATTGCGCCACCGCCGAGTGACAGCCCAAACGAATTAAGCCTGACACATTTTCAGTTTCGTTTTGCACCGAGCGCATGACTTCATCCCACTGTGAAACCAATTGCCCCGCCTGTTCAGAAAGGCGCTGCCCGGCCGCGGTTAAGGTAAGGCCCTTTTTAGATCTTATAAAAAGTTCAGTCTTAGTTTCAACTTCTAAACGCTTTAAGCAATGACTTAACGTGGGCTGCGTGACGCCCAAGCGCTCGGCCGCTCTTGAGACGTGAAGAGTTTTTGTTAGCTCAATGAAGTATTTTAAATCGGTTTGATTAATCATTAATATCATTTATCACAGATCGTTTAAATAATCATTATATTAATAACTAAAAATTGCGTAAACCTTTGATTAACAAAGGGGGTCTATGAAGATACTGATTACAGTCTTATTAATCTTAACAGCTTTTACGCAAGCTACAGAAGCAAGAATGATCAAACGGTTGGATTGCCAGAGCGAACCAGGAAAAGGTTTTACCGCAATTGCCATAGACGACATTTATCAAGGTTTTGCGCGCATCATGTATAACTACAGTGCCGCGACCTTAATTTGCTCAAATTATCTAGTATCGCGCTTGATTGATGGCGGCGAAAGCACTTGCCACGGCACGTGGGCTTTTGATTGGCAGCGTGGACGCGGTAGCCAACCGGAATTTCTTGATACCATTGCCCTTTTAAAACTAAAAAGTGCAAACGGAAAAATTACGGCTGAAACAAGAACCAACGTGATCTACGGTAGCCGCAAATTAATATTAAATTGCGAACTTAAAGAGGTTCAAGGTGAATAAATTAAAACTTACAATTACTTCATTGCTTTTCGTTTTTTCAGGAATCGCCCAGGCTCAATCAGCTAGACATCTCAGCTGTCATCCGAATACGCACGACAATTACGGCTTTAGACTAATAGAAAACATGAATCCACGAGGAACACTGATTTACCAATTCAGCTCGGCCTCGATCGCCTGCCCCTCGGCAACTTTTAACCGGCTTGATTCTGATAGTGAAACAACTTGCTACGGCGTATGGGACAGCGATGCGACTTCCGACGGAAATGGCAAACTCGTTGATACGATGGCTAGAATAAAAATTAGGAATAAAAATGGCAGAATCACCGCTGAATCAAGATCCAATTATGTTTACGGTCTTAAAAAAATAATGTTTATTTGCAATTTAATAGGAGCAGGAAATGAATAGAAGAAATTTATTACGAAACGGATTACTTTCATCGGCCGCATTATTTACTTTGCCGGCCATCGCGGCCGACGCTTGCAAACCAGGTCGCACGCCCCCGCAAGTTAAGGGGCCTTTCTACCCGGTGGTCAATCAGGTTGATACCGACGCCGACCTAATCATGTTGCAAGGCCACTCGCAAATCGCCGACGGCGAAATCGTTTTAGTTGAGGGCATCGTCAGTGATCAACGTTGCTTACCCGTTGAAGGCGCGCTAGTTGAAATTTGGCAAGCTTGCAAAACGGGTCGATACAATCACCCGTCTGACCCTAATACGGCCGCGCTTGACCCAAATTTTCAGTACTGGGGGAAAGCCGTCACCGATAAAAACGGCTTCTATCGGTTTCGCACGATTATTCCTGGTGCTTACCCGGCCGACACTGATTGGATGCGCCCCGCGCACATTCATTTCAAGGTTGCGCGGCTAGGCTACAATGAATTAATCACACAAATGTATTTCGAAGGCGATAAATACAATTCAAGTGATAAAATTTTACAGCAGCTTAAAAAAGACGATCAGCAAAAAGTGATTGTTAAATTTGCGCCGCTGCCAAATGTTCCTCACAAGGTTGGCCAGTTTGATATTCAGATCGTGAAGATTTAGCAGATAAAAATGAAAGTTATGGTTAAATTAATAATGATTATTGCTTCGGTGTTTACAACACTTAACGCAAACGCCGAAGAGGCCTTTAGTCACCTAATCATCATTACTTTTTCCGACATTCATTGCGAAATAAAAATAGAGTCGGTTAGAAAAATGAAATTGCCATTTGAGCGAATCAGTTTAAGTACAGACTTAATTGGAGCCATTTCAAGTGAATATTTAGCAATTAAGCAGCTTGTAAATGAGTCTGATATTTCTGGGCAGCTTTGCACAAGTTAAATCAGATTCCTTCTCATCAAGCAGTTCTGACCTTAAAGTTAACCGCTGAAACCGTAAAAACTAGTATGACATATATTGGTTATCAACTAATACAAAGGCTCACACTAACGCCTGCTAATGAGCGCTACAGCTTCCTGACATTGCGCGGTGAGGTGTCACAATTTAATTTCGATTTAGTTGATGATTCGAAATTTTAATCGAGAATTATTTTTTTGGTGACCAATGCAGCGGTTCGCAAAATTCAACGAACCGCTCGGTGCCCGCCCCGCGCGAACCCTTGATAACGACGATGTCATGCGGGTGCAGGGAAGATTTTAGTTTTTCACCCATTGAAGGTTCAAATTGTGGTTTTATGAAAACTTCGCCGGTGTAATTGCTGTTGGCTAAGCCTTCTGAAAAATTAAGATGGTCTTCGCCGATGAAGTAAATCTG
>JACMNA010000124.1 GCA_014378765.1 Bdellovibrio sp.
CTGAGGTCCGTTAAAAGCAGCTAATAAAAAATCATTAGTTATTTTCACCGGAAAATCATAGTCATCCATTTTAGGAATCGAAAGCTGATTTTGTTGATAGAACTCATATGCAACGAAATACTCGCCACTCCAACTATTTGGCTGGTGCAGGTGAATGAAAAACCCAGGCGTACCCAGTGGCGCGTCTTCGTTTAGCTTTTCATAAAGACCCCTCCAGTCTTCAGCGTATCTTTTTATGTGTTCACCACTGATAAAATTGAGAATTGTTAAAGCCAATCCCAGCGTAATAACAGCATATCGAAAAAATTTAAACTTAGGGGGCAGTTCAGTCAGGGCGTAAATGACCGCCAAACCAAATGCCGGAATTATCGTGATCAAATAGCGTGCCGAAAAGTGCCAATTAATTTTAATGAAAAATACAATTTGGATTATAAAAAAATAACTTAGTAAGAAAATAAAAATGATTGCAATTCTTTTTCGATTTTTAGAAAATTTAAAGCTAAGGGCTAAAGCTAGGCCCACTATAACCAACATTATGGCATCATATGTGTTTTGAAAAAATAGGTCCCGGGCAAGATATCTCAAATCCCACCACAGAGAAGAAATTGATTTCGAATTTACATCCGAAGTCGTAACGTATCTTTGGGAATTATCAATTATTTTTTTTAGAAACGGCAAGAACATGAGTAGCGCCCCAAGTTGCGAAAACAGTAAAACTTTTAATTTTCTCGTTCGTGATTTAAAATAGTAACCTCCAATAAAAACAGTTACTAAGCTAACAAAGAACAGGGGCTGCATACTAATCGACAATAGCCAAAGCGTAGTTATTATACCTAATTTTATTCCGCCTCTTGCATGCTTACTTTCGTTTGTGTTTTGAAAATATTCGATTAAAAAATAAATATAAACAGAAAAATAAAATAGCGAGATTTGGTAACTGCGCGCCTCAATGGCGTACGTTATAATCCAGTAATTGAACCCTAAAATCAAAGTTGCAATGCAACTGGTAACTAAATCTTTCGTAATTTTTTTGAAATTAAAAAACATAGTCGTTAAAAAAAGTGAATTTGCAATTAAAGAAGCCGACCTGGCTCCGAGCTCATTTTGCCCTAGCAATAAATATCCCCATTTACGCCAATAGTATCCTAAGGGAGGTTGCTGATAAAAAGTCGCAGCAGATAATATGTCGAATTTTAGAATATTTCTTGTTTCAGCATATTCATCGAGCCAAATCGAATAGTCGTGAATGTGCAAATAGGCCACATAAGAAGGAATAAATACTGTTACGGCTAAAACGCACCAGTGATGCAATCGAATTGGCAGATGGTTTTGGTTTTTTTGATCCTTGAGTTGATTCAAAAAATAAACCGCGATCCCAAAAAGCAATGTAACAAGCAAATAGTTTTGCCAAGCAAGGCCGGGCGTTAACAAAAAAGGAATTTGCATAATACTCGTCAAAACAACTAGCCCGTAAATTAGACCAAGCACTAGATCCTCCGAAAATTTTTTATCTCTAAAAATAATCTTCTCATAAATCTTAAGCCAGCGGGAAAGCTAGCAATCCCACTTTCTCCTGCTACCCTTTGACCTTCAATCGTTGGGAATTCAACAATATTGAGCCGAGCTTTCATCGCCCGAATCGACATTTGATATTCGATCGTATAATCGCTAGCACTTAAATCCAATAATTGGCCAGCTTTTCTAGTTATGGCCCTAAATCCATTAATCGAATCAGTAATATACCGGCCACTTCGATTAAAAAAAAGGTTAGCCATAAAATTTAAAATTAGATTGGCGTACTTTCGTGGCCGCCATATTTGATCATCTTCTTCGTTAGCAGCCCCTTTCATCATGCGTGATGCAATAACAAGATCCGCGCCTTCATCCAGGTGTTTAGCCAATATTGGAATGTCGTTGTAATTTTCATTTCCATCTGGTGAAAAAAAAATGAACCCGTCTGCCTCGATTGAATTTAAAGCTAGCTTAAACGCTTCGCCGCGCCCTTTTTTATTTTGGATTAAAACTTCAATGTCATTTTTCTGAAAAAATTCAACGGTGCCATCAGTTGAGCCTCCATCAATTGCGCAGATGCGACTGCATTGCATTTGTTCATTGACGTGAATTACTTGGGGCAAGGTAATCTGAAGAGACTCAAACTCGTTAAGAGTCAGAATGCATAAGACCGTGTTCATTTTAAAATTGTAATCGAATGAATGACAAAAGCAACGCTTTAGCGCACGATAAGCTTTACGAGTTCAAGGCTGTTTCTTTGCACATATTAAAAAAATCCTTCATTTCTGGAAATGTCTTAACCAAATTGCAGTCCCTACGGCGGTCTAATTCGCTAAAGAAATTATAAAAGTCTTTTCTACCCTCATTAAGTTTATCGTCTGAATAAACGGTGGTTTGCATATATTCATATATTCTTAAAAATCGTTGGTATTCCATAAACGAGAATCGGTCGGTTCTTGAATCGTCTAAATTCTTTTTTATAAATAAAAGATGATCATCCATGTAACGCATAAATTCATCTTTAGGCAGCAAATTGATATCGTACTGAAGTGGTTCTTTTAGGTAGGAAATGTCAAATCGAATGCGGTGTTTATGTTCCGAATACAAATTTTCACTGTAAATAGATCGCCATTCAAGAATTTTTTTTAACAGCAGTGAGAAATTAACGACGCTAAATATGTTAAACGTAATCATTATCGTAAGGGGCTGCTGCGTCCTATCTAAGAATAAAAATAAATTTTCTTCGAAAGATTTCAAATTTAAACCGGTACGAATGTACTCGGCCTGAGGCCCCCAAGTGTCTACGCTGGTGAACAACTTAAAGGATTTTATTTTTTTATTTAAAATTAAATTATTAATACATTCGGTAAATTTTAAAATAATCTCGCTTCGTGCGCCCAAGTTAGAATTGACGTTCAGCTCTAGGGTTTCTGCGGGATGCAAATTCAAATAGTCTAGCATTTTATAGGTCGATTTTTGTAAAAGTGGCTCTCCGCCCGTAATTCTTAGAATTTTTAGTGTTTTCGACAGCTCCGGCCACCACTTCCACCAAGCTTCAATAAATGGATTGTGTTCTTCTTGGTACACTTCAAAATAATCAATATCGCAACGGTGATTTTTAACTTGGTCATAGGGGCCAAACTTTTTAATTTCATTTAAATAAGTACTGCTGGCCTTAGGGTGACAATAGCCGCATTTAAATTGACACAAGTTTGAAAAACTAAGCTCAACGTAATCAAGGGCTGAATTAAAATCTTTAGGCTTTGACTTAATCTCGTCAATTCTTTCAGGCTTATAGAGTGAACCCGTTCTAATCTGTCGGTCGCTAATTAAAGTTTTATTCAGGTCTTCAATATTCCAACAGTACTGACACCCTGACGGACGCTCGTTGGTTAACATTTGGCGGCGCTCTTCTTTTTTAAAAGCGGTGTTATGTATAGCCGAGGGATTCGACTTTATTGCCTCAATATCAATTTTATGGGGTGCGGGGTGATAACAACTATGCGTTTCCCCGGTCTGAAAATAGATATTAGCATGGTACCATTTTGCCAAACAAAATGTTTTGCTCTCCATGGCTTTCTCCGCCGCATCGGTTAAGTTTCGATAGTTATCATACTCATTTTTCATGAATTTTAAGGTTTATCATCCTTATGCCGTTCTGCATATAATTTTTTCTATTCAAATCTTTAATAACTTGGCATAGTTGTCTAGCTGAATAGGCGCCAGTCAAAGGAGACCCGTTGAAATTTGATTCTTCGAAAGTCAGAAGTGTTCATCTTGAAATTACGGATAAATGCAATGCCAGTTGCCCAATGTGTCCTAGAACCGACCATGGGGGCCCCCTTAATCCGTTTATAAATCAAAATGAAATCACTTTAGAGAAAGCAAAATCCATTTTCGACACCACGTTCTTAAAACAAATCAATTTTCTTCAACTTTGTGGAAATTTCGGTGACCCCATCGTCGCCAAAGACACTTTAGAAATTTTTGAATACTTTAGAAGTGTTAATCCAAAAATTTCACTTGGAATGCACACAAATGGCAGCGCACGCCCACCTGACTGGTGGCGCCGGATGGGCCAGATTCTTTCTAGGCCGGGCGACTATTGCAAATTTGCATTGGATGGACTTGAAGACACCAATCATATTTACCGCAGAAATACGCAATGGAATAAGATTATGCAATCGGCGCAATCGTTCATCGACGCCGGCGGAATAGCCCATTGGGAGTTTTTAGTTTTTAAACACAACCAACACCAAATTGAAGAAGCTCGAAAAATGTCGGTTGAATTAGGATTTAAAGAATTTTTTGTTAAAAAAACTTCACGTTTTTACAATTATAAAACCGGACTTAATGAACCTTACCCAATTTATAATGAAAAGTCTGAAACGATTGGTTTTCTTGAAGCTCCGGCCGAGCAGAAATTAGTTAATTCAGTTAGTGCCACAAAAAGTGATTCCAGCGCAGAAACTATAAGTTGCGTAGAGTGCCCATCTATTCTAGAAAATCAAATTTATATTTCAAGTCGCGGGGAGGTCTTTCCGTGTTGCTTTATCGCGGGCGAGCCATTTTATTCGTATCATGGTCCCGAGTCACAACACTTGCGAAAGTTATTTTCGGATGGAAATACGGCAATCGACCAAATAATTGCCAGTGACACCAGAAGCATCTTCACCGTGATAGACGGACCTTTATTTAAAGAAATTGAGAATAATTTCAAAAATGAAGAATCACCAATTCAGTCTTGCCAGCGGATTTGTAGGAAAGATTTCAAGATTGTGAAGGCAGAATATCAGTAAAAGCGGAGCGTATTTTAATGGGCAAAACCCTACCACCATTCGAATTGGTTTTGAAGGTTTACCTGAGCCCATTGAATTTAAATTACTGGATAATGACTTTGTAAAAAAGTGGAGCTTCACCTTAATACGAAGTTTAAATATCAATAATGAAATCGTCGGTGGCGGCACTTTTTATGGTCCTTCCATTTTTTCAGAAGCCGCCCTAATTAAAAAAATGCAACATTGCATTGATATCATCAATTCAAGAACGGCCGATAAGATTGTACTAGAACCAAAGGAAGATATTGATCAGAAATTCCTTAATCAACTGCACAAAGAATTTGAAAGACTTAGCGTCAAAGAGGATTACGTCTTAAATCCGGAATACGCTGATGTTTTTAAAGCGCTAACAGATCTAAACACGGCGATTCATCAATACGAGAGCATTGCAAAAAATAAGTTAAAACCCACCTCACCTGATTTTACGGTAGATGTGAACTTTAATAAAGATGTTCATGAAGAACTTGCATTTGAAGACTTTAAATATTTTACGCCTGATACAAATTACGGTGAATTAACTTTAAATTATGCAACAATTGGCGTGCCCGTATTAAATTCGTATTGTAATAAGTCGGTCGAGTTACCCGCTCCCCAACGTTTCTTTACGGCCGATTTTAGAATTTCTTTTTCACAAGATTATGTCTTTAATGAATGGGCTCAGTTGCGGCGTTGGATTCTAGATACCTATCATTGGAATCCTGATAATCCGCGCATGGCTATCGGCTATATCTCACTGGCCAAGCTAACCGAAGCTAAGTATTCTAAGCAAGAACTCTTTGAGCAAATTAGGACTCATCGAAATTTGACCTCCGTCGAAATATATTAATTATCGATATTTAAGCTAAATATTTTCAAATTCATTCAATAAATTTTTTATTTCTTCTCTTACGCTCGTAAGTTCAGCTGAATCTTTTTTTTCAGGGTATGAATAAAATATAGCAGCGCGCAGGCCCGCATCAAGATTAAGAATTTTACGTTGGCTCGAAAGTGATTGGCACATAGCCAGGGAGCCAAAACCGGGCCTAATCATTTGGCCCGCACCTATGCCAATCTGAATCCAATAAGGTGCGTAATCTCCATGAAAGGATTCGTCACTTGCTATGTAATTTGGAAAATTAATAATCGTGTCTGCGGAAGGGACTTGAAAGTGGCCAAGTGTTTTATAATCTATATTAAATAAATCAATTATAACCATTTGATGATGAAGGTGTGGGCCGGTTGAACTATTAGTAAAATTCATTATCGGTCCAGCCAAAAAAGAATTCTCATTCCGCATGACCGCAACATTTCTTATCAACTCATAAAGAAATGAAGATAATTTAGGAATCCACATTCCGGCACTCAAAATAACGATGGACTTTGCGCCCCGCTCGGCCACCCTTTGAATAAGCCAGTCTAAGTTGTGCCTTTTAGTTACATTGTAAAACAGTGGATACAGAGAAGCCGCTGTCATACTCAATAATTCTTGCGCCTCAACAAATTCATTTCCCTCTGATTCTAAGACGATGAAGGCCAAGTGTTTAGCCACCGCTTCGTTATCAACACCAAGTGAATGCCATCTATCAACTAACTTGTGGGATTCGCTAAGTGAAATTTTCCGCAAGGCCCGTTTATGTATGATTTCAAAAGCGTATTCTCGAAAATTTAATAGGCCAATACAATCGTTATTTGCCATCAATCAAAGATTTCATTTCTGGAAATGTTTTTAAGTATTGTGTCTTGCGGGTTGAGTCTAAGTATTGAATATATTCTCGAAATTTGTTTCTTAAATCGCCCGCATTCGGATTAATATTGTTAATTTGAGATTTAATGTCTTTAAGATATTCTCTATTTTTTAACATGATACTTGAATCCTCAAGCGCCTCATCAATGTACAAAGTGGCCTTAAGTCGCAATTCATCCGTCAAGATTTCGGGGCGCAGAAATTCTGGGCCTTGCAACATAGTGGGCATAACTTGCATTTGCCTTTCCGGAAAGTTAACCGCCACCCAGCGAATAAAATCAACGTAGCTGAAAATATTTGAAACCTGCACCACATAAATCACTGATAAGAATATTTTTGGATACATATCATATAATTTACGTAAATTTTCAGAAACATTTTTCCACTGGCTCGGAAAGCGAATATAATCGTTAACCTCAGCCAGACCATCAATGCTGCCCGTTACTTCAACCCTTGAAAAATTGGGTAAGATATCAAGCCATTCTTGCGGAAGCACCTGCAGATTAGTGGTAAACGAAACAAGCAGATCTGTTTTTTTGGCCTCAATCATTTGTTCAAGCAAAGTTAAATTAGACTTTATAAGCGTAGGCTCGCCGCCGGTAAAATAAAGCCGCTTTAACGTTGGCATACATTTTCTGAAATTTTCTAAATAAACATCTTTCTCTGACCACGCAAAATCAGATTTGGCGGCCCACTCGACCTCATGCTTCCAATCATCTTTCAGAAAGGAAGGTATTTGCGCGAAGTCATTTTCTACGGCCGCTTTACGTTCCGAAAATATTTTAGAACTGCTCATGCTCCAACACATATTACATTTCAGGTTACACAAAATCCCTGGCCGGGGCTCAAGCGAAGTGGGTAGGGCCGTCACATACCCACCGCTAGCCCTAGACTCATGCGCTTTGCTAATGACAGATTCATCAAACCACATTTCATTATAACTATGACGAGGTGATTTTTGGTTTTGATCCTCTTGGCCTTTACAATAAAAGCAGTCAGACACCCATTCGCCCGCCAGCATTTTTTTTCTTACATTTTTAATATAATTAGAGTTCCAGATATCTTCAATGGCATCGGTTTGAATTTCATAATCAGTACCATCGTCTTTTTTAACATACTTATTAGTCATAACGATGCAGCAAATTTTGCACTTGCCATTGGTTTCCGTCGCCAAATTAGTCCAAGGCATGACGCAAAAATTTTTACTAATGTCAGCTGGGTTTTTGGCCATGGGCCATCCTATTTGAATTTAATTATCGAAGCAAGGTGTCTAAGGCGGCCTTTTATTCTGTCGGCGGGGCGCTTCAAGTACATTCGAGTTAATTTAAAGCCAATTTGCCGGAAGGCTCGCTTTAAATTTATGTCGGCAGCATTAAAAACCGAATGAAATAAGAAGGGATTAATAAAGGCTAAATCTTGCTTTCGGTGGTGATCTAAAATACGGGTAAAATCTAAAAAATCGGCCATTCGGTCTTGATAGCCCGGCGTCGGCGCCTTGTGCAATATACTTTGCACCATGCGTAGCCGATCCGTAAAACCTTCAAATTTTGTCAGCTTGTTTCGAAGCCAGTAGGCATCAATCAAACGCGAAGCATGTTGGCGTACCTCTAAAGGTAAAAATTGAATATCTAAAAAATCAGGGTTCGTTAATAGGTTAAGTGAAACGGGATTGTAAGCAAAAGGCGGACCCTGCAAATCCATTTTTTCGATCCAATCAAAAAAATCAGTAATATTACAAATATTATAACTTTGTACGGTGAAGTTTGCGATAACGCGCCATTGATCCGCATCCACAAAACTTTTAATTCGAATAAAGTTTTCTTCAATTATTTTCCACTTGGATGGATAGCGAATGTATTCTTGCGTGGCGCCAAATCCGTCAATGCTTACTATCCAAGTAAACGTTCTAAATTTTTTCGCTAATTCAATTGTTTCGGAATTAACACGAGTTAAATTCGTCGTATAGAAAACATTAATGTGTTCAGCGTGACCCGAATCAACGCAGTAGCGAAGGGTTTCATTAACTTCTTTCATCAATGATGATTCGCC
>JACMNA010000013.1 GCA_014378765.1 Bdellovibrio sp.
CTTGGGCTCTGCCACTTCTGAATCAATGTCTAGATCAAGGTCTGGGTTATCAAAACGTCACGTACTCATACGAAAAGTATAGACCAATTCTCAGAATGACATAAGAAAATTGTTAAACAAAGTTCATGTTGCGCTTGCGCAAGAAAATCTATAACCTAAAAGGGTTACTAAATAAAAAAACACAGTACGTTACAGATGAGGAAAAATGAAAAAATCAAACAAACTAAATAACCAAGGTTTTTCGTTGATTGAATTAATGGTGGTCGTTGCCATCATCGGTATTTTATCCGCGATTGGCATTCCGCAGTATTCAAAATTTCAAGCGAAGTCACGCCAGAGTGAAGCGAAAAGTAGCTTGGGCACGTTATTCACCGCGGAGAAGTCATTTCAGATTGAATGGAGTTCTTTTACCCGTGATGTCGTGAATGCGGGAATGGGTTTAGAGGGCGCAACTTTAAGATATAATTTGGGCTTTCCCAACATTGGCGCAAATACCGTTGGAACAGCAGCCGGTAATTATCCACCGACGGCGCCACCAGAAACTGATGACACACGTAGAGTTGCATCAAAAAATATGGCCGGCACATTTGCGGTCGCTCCTCCTGGGGCCGATGCGTACGCACCCTCTGGCGCAGCCGCGGCGTACACGCCAACAACGTTTAGAGCGGTAGCCTGGGGATCACCGAATTCGGGCACTACAGCCTGTGCGGCGTCGGGTACAGCGACAACTCGATGTGATGAGTGGGCCATTACTGATGGTAAAATAATTTCTAATGCTATCAATGGTATTTGGTAGGTTGGTCGCTTCGGCTAAAGAATTTATTTTTTCTAACAAAGGGCTGATCATAGGATCGGCCCTTTTCTTTTTATTTCAGTACTATGTGCCGGCACCGCTACCAATTAAGCGCTCTGATTATATTGCGCCGCCGGCAATCATTCAAAACTTAGCCAGCGGTTTGCAAATTCAAATGGCCGATTCTTTTTGGTTACGCGCTTTGCAAGATTTTGATTACTGTGATCATCCCGCGACCGCCAAAGAATGTCGGGGCGAATCTTGGTTGTATCAAGTTTTAAACTTAACCGTTGATCTTGATAAAAAATTTCGTGATGCCTATTACTACGGGGCCTTGGCTCTAACCGTGATAATTTCTGATTTTCAGGGAGCCTCTGAGATATTTGATAAAGGCGTCGAGCAATTTCCGACCGACTGGAAATTAAGCTATGCGGCTGGCTACCATGCCTACTACGAAGAAAAAAATCTTGCTAAAGCCGCTAAGCTTTATAATATAGCAGCTGAAAACGGTGCACCTGCTTGGGTGAAACCTTTAGCTGGTCGAATCGCTGCCGATAGCGGGGATAATAAAATGGCCGCACAAATTTTAGAAGAAATGATTAAAAATAGCGAAGATCCAAAGCTGATCGAGCGGCTGAAAAAAAAATTAAGCGAAGTTAAAGAATAAGCATCTTGACCTTTTTTTAAAAACGCTCATATTGGAAAGCCATGTCGACCAAACGCGATTACTACGAAATTTTAACAGTTGAACGACCCGCCGACGGTGACACGATTAAAAAGTCTTACCGAAAATTAGCCATGCAATTTCACCCCGATCGCAATCCGGGTGATAAGCCCGCCGAAGAAAAATTTAAAGAAGCCGCCGAAGCATACGAAATTTTAAGCAACGCAGAAAAACGCGCGCAGTACGATCGCTTCGGCCATCAGGCTTTTCAGGGTGGACGCGGCAGCCCGGGCGGCGGCTTTAATGATATGAACGATATATTTTCACAGTTCGGAGATATCTTCGGTGATATTTTCGGTGGCAGCGGTGGCGGCGGGCAAAAACAAGGTCGCAGTCGAAACTCAGTGCGCCGCGGGGCCGACCTTCGTTACGTTACTGAAATTGAATTAAAAGATGTACTTGCGACCAAAGAACAAAATATTGAATTCGATACCGAAGAAAATTGCGGTGATTGCAATGGCTCGGGCGCCGCTAAAGGTTCGGCGCCTATCACTTGCAAAGTGTGCGGCGGTTCGGGCCAAGTGGTGCGCCAGCAAGGTTTTTTTACCATGGCGTCGACTTGTCATAAATGTCACGGCTCGGGCGAGATGATTGAAAAGCCATGCACCAAGTGCGAAGGCAAAGGTCGAAATGCCGTGCAAAGAAAAATTAAAGTCACTATTCCGGCCGGAGTTGATAATGGCACAAGACTACGCGTGACCAATGAAGGTGAAGGCGGGTACCGCGGTGGACCTAACGGAGATTTATTTGTAGAAATTAGAGTAAAACACCACGAGGTGTTCGAACGCGAAGGCGATCATCTGTTTGCAAATTTAGATGTATCTTATATCCAATTTTTGGTCGGCGGTGAATTAAAAACCGAAGCGCTCGACGGTGAATTATCGGTTGATATTCCACGCGGATCCAAATCAGGCGAGCGAGTTAAAGTGGCGGGCCATGGTTTGCCATCGCTGAGGGGCTCGCGACGGGGTGACCTTTATTATACGCTCAACGTTGAATTTCCTAAAAAGCTAAGCGAGGCTGAAGAAAAACTGATCAGGCAATTAGCGGAAATCTCGAAGGTAAATGTTTCAACGAAAAAGAAGGGCCTTTTTAAGTAGCAACCTCTTCTATTCGGCTAGTCTAATGCGACTTTTCATGCTCTGTGCTCCATAAATTAAGCTTTTTCGCGACTAAATACCAAAAAAACGTATCATTTTCAGGTGCTTAACTTGACGAACTTAGATTAAATCTCACATTCAATCGTGAAAGATATATGAAAGTTAAGAGGAGTTAAAAATATGGGAAAAATTATCGGTATCGACTTAGGAACCACAAATTCGTGCGTAGCAATTATGGAGGGTGGAGAACCTAAAGTTTTAGTGAACGAAGAGGGCGCGCGTACGACCCCTTCGGTTGTAGCTTATACAAAAGACGGCGAACGTTTAGTGGGCCAAATCGCTAAACGTCAAGCGGTTACAAATCCAGAAAACACAATTTACTCTTCAAAACGTTTCATCGGACGAAAGTTCGAAGAAGTAACTGAAGAAATAAAATTAGTTCCGTACACGGTGGTTGGTAAAAATAACGGCGCCGACTGTGCGTTTAAAATTCAAGGCGAAAAAACTGCTTCTCCAGAAGAAGTGGGCGCTGCCGTATTAATGAAATTAAAAAAAGTGGCGGAAGATTATTTAGGTCAAGAAGTCACCGACGCGGTAATTACCGTACCGGCGTACTTTAACGATGCCCAACGACAGGCAACTAAAGACGCGGGTAAAATTGCGGGCTTAAATGTTCGCCGAATTATTAATGAGCCGACCGCGGCTGCTTTGGCTTACGGTCTTGATAAAAAGAAAGACCAAAAAATTGTGATCTACGATTTTGGTGGAGGTACATTCGACATCTCTATCTTAGAAGTGGGCGAAGGCGTGGTTGAAGTTAAATCTACCAACGGCGACACGCACTTAGGTGGTGATAACTTCGACGTTATGATTTTAGAGTGGCTTATCAGCGAATTCAAAAAAGACCAAGGCATCGATTTAAAAAGCGATAAAATGGCTTTACAACGTCTGAAAGAGGCGGCGGAAAAAGCAAAGATCGAGCTTTCGACGGCGCAAGAGTCTGACATCAATTTACCGTTTATTACGGCCGATCAGTCGGGCCCTAAGCATTTACAAATTAAATTATCACGTTCTAAGTTTGAACAAATGACTGAGTCTTTAGTGAAGCGCTCAATTGAACCTTGTAAAAAAGCTTTAGCCGACTCTGGATACAAAACTTCAGAAATCGACGAAATCGTTTTAGTCGGTGGTTCAACGCGTATTCCGGCGATTCAACGCGCGGTTAAAGAATTTTTCGGTAAAGAGCCAAATCGTACCGTAAACCCCGATGAAGTTGTGGCCATTGGCGCCGCAGTTCAGGGTGGCGTTTTAGCCGGTGATGTTAAAGACGTTTTATTATTAGACGTGACTCCACTTTCACTAGGTATTGAAACTTTAGGTGGCGTGATGACGGCTTTGATC
>JACMNA010000014.1 GCA_014378765.1 Bdellovibrio sp.
GGAACTATATTCAAAATTATTTTTTAATTGAAATTTCATGAGCTTAGCAAAAATTTAAAAAGTGAAATGATCTGTTATATCGCGGGGGTTCCAAAATGGAACCCTACTCAATTAAAAGGCACAAAGAAGTTAAAGAATAATTAAAATTAGTTACAGCTATTATATTTGCTTATGGCAAAACTTATTTTTCTAGCAAAAATTTATTTTAAAGCAGAGGTTGTGCGTTAAGAAAATTAACGAAAATCTCGCGCCATAACTGTTTTTCTTCCGTCGGCCCGAGCGTTCTCAATCGCCGTTTCGCACTCAGTTCTAATCCTATCTGATAAAATTTGGTTCACTTCTTCAGATGTATTCATTTCGCTGATGTCTTTTATATATTGTTTCATTTTAGAAACCACGACGAGCACTTCGTGACTCATGGTTGATTTAGCTGATGGTCTTGATGGAGCACTGCCAGAGATATTTGAAATAATAATTCTTTTTGGGGCTTGCTCGACGCCACTGCCTGTCTTTGGCGAAAGCTTTTCGATTGCGCCGGCATCACGGTGCTTGGCGCCGGGTAAGTGCACTTCCCAGCAAGGCACACTACAAAAAACATAACCTGTTCGTTGACCCGTACAGGTCGAAACACTGCATTCGTAGTATTTAGAGTTAAAGCCGATTTCTTTTTTGCATGAACTGCACTTACGCCAAAAATTTTCAACGCCCGACATGACCACCCCATCTTGACTATTCAAATCTTATTGTAGCGCCTTAAAGAATTTGGGGGCAAGTCGAGGAGTTTATGAACAAACCCAAGTCAGCAGAAAAACTATTACTGAATAAAAATTAAAAAAGCCCGGTGAAAAATCACTGGGCTTTTTTAATTACTTATAATCTGTTTATCTAATATCGAAATTGATTCGACTTATTAGCGTAAAGCAGGCTTACGGCCAGCAACAAGTCTGTATACGAACAGAACTAATACCGCACCGATGACAGACATGATGAAACCAGCAGGCTCACCTGAAGCATACATACCGGTTTGAACGCCAATCCAGCTTCCTAACCATGCTCCGATAATACCTAAAACAGCAGTTAAGATGAAACCCATTGGGTCACGACCTGGCATTAAGAAGCGAGCTACGACACCGATCACTAAACCGATAAAAATTGTTGCTAAAACTCCCATAAAAACCTCCTATAACTTCTACTTAGCAAACAGATGGCCAAGGTTCAAAAGGGGTTAATAACAATTATAGAACGTTTTGGTAACCGGGGTGATCCAAAATTCCCTATATGCTTGAGGTATCTTTTTTAAGTACGGTTATTTTTCCATTTGATTCTTAAACAGCCAATCGCACATCCTTAATATGCTCAGTTTCATGTTGGCGTAAAGCTTATTGAATTTCGCTATCACTAATATGTGCACCATTTTGAGTTTTTCAATGAACGCGACCATTAGAAATAAGTTTCTGCGCTTCGCCATCTAAAATTTTCTGAATCTTTTTCGATTTAAACGCTAGCCAGTCGACTAAGTAACCTACAATGATTAATGTCGGACAACTTATTACAGCGGCCGATAAAGATTGATCGCCACTGTAAAAGCCTTTACCAACTGACTCACTGATTATTATTAATAAAACTAAATCAAACGGCGAAGTCTCGCCTAATTGCTTTCGGCCGACCAGCCTAAAAAAAGTAAAAACAAAAATGTAAACGATTAATGCTCGCAGCACAATTTCCCACCGCGGTGTGGATAAATCCCACATGTTTCCATCTTTCATGCGTAAGAACACTTATTTTGTTGTCTATAATATGAGTTTTAGCGAAACTGTCGATCAAAGCAATGGGGAATTATGAATCAAGTTAAACCAGTTTCTGAAGGCACCAATTTTTTAAAACAAATTATCGAAAAAGATATTGAATCAAAAAAAATAAAAGGCCAAGTGGTGACCCGTTTTCCGCCCGAGCCCAATGGTTATTTACATATCGGCCACGCGAAATCGATTTGTCTTAATTTTGGCTTAGCGGCTGACTACCAAGGCCGTTGTCATCTGCGGTTTGATGACACGAACCCGGAAACGGAAGAGACCGAATACGTTGAGTCTATTCAAAACGATATTAAATGGCTGGGTTTTGATTGGAAGAATCATCTTTACTTTGCGTCAGATTATTTTCAGCAACTATATGATTGGGCTGAACTGCTGATTAAAGAAAATAAAGCTTACGTTTGCAGTTTGAACGAAGAAGAACTTCGCCAATACCGGGGCGATTTTAATCGCCCCGGAAAAGACAGCCCTTATCGCGGCCGCAGCGTAGAAGAAAATTTAAATTTATTTCGGCGCATGAAAGCCGGTGAGTTTGAAGAAGGCCAGCACGTGTTGCGCGCGAAAATTGATATGCAATCACCTAACATTAATATGCGGGATCCGCTTTTGTACCGAATTCGAAAAGTGGCGCACCACCGTACCGGCAACAAGTGGTGCATTTACCCAATGTATGATTACGCGCACCCGTTGTCGGACGCGATCGAACAAGTGACTCATTCAATCTGTACTTTAGAGTTTCAGGATCACCGTCCGTTTTACGACTGGTGCGTTGAAAACTTACCCGTGCCCGGGCACCCGAAGCAGTATGAATTTGCGCGCATGAATATGACTTACTT
The DNA here is from genome assembly GCA_014378765.1 of Bdellovibrio sp. Taxonomy (GTDB): domain Bacteria; phylum Bdellovibrionota; class Bdellovibrionia; order Bdellovibrionales; family Bdellovibrionaceae; genus Pseudobdellovibrio. Next base: position 2,648 of record JACMNA010000014.1, read on the forward strand.
AGTTATGAGTAAGCGTAAATTATTACAGTTAGTGAAAGAAAAAATGGTCTTAGGTTGGGATGATCCGCGCATGCC
>JACMNA010000125.1 GCA_014378765.1 Bdellovibrio sp.
AAAGGTTAAAGCTTAGAACAGCTCGAGATAGATCCGGTTAAGGAATGTAACCTTTTTTGTTCCACTCCACTTTCATCCAAACCGCCCGATCTCCTGGCAAGGTTGCTAGGTGAAGCCGTCACGGAGGATAGCTTCGTGGTACACACTGCGCTATCCGCGAACCCAGCTTTTTTCTGGGTAAAGCGAAGTGCATTCGTCCGTGAGAGGGGGCTTCTGGCGGCCGGCGAGGCCGTCAGATCGTTAGAATTAATTCGATACTACTTGGGATTATCGTTTTTCGATCTCAGTTGACTGATTTAGCGATACAGTTTGGAAAAAACGAAATGAAAGTTGAATTGATTCAATTATCAGTCGAAGCGAATAATTTAGCCGCAAGAAAGCTGTATGAATCACGCGGCTTTAAGTGCTGGGGAACCGAACCGAAAGCCATGCGGATGGACGGGCAGTACTACGACGACTGCCACATGATTTATTTTATTTAGTAATGCCTACGCCGTCACCCATCGGATTGCCTTGTGGTGTTCGAGCTTCAGCGGCAATTTCAAAATATTTTGCATCACCGTTAAATATTTGTCGCTTGAAATAAAATAAGGCCTGGTTAAATTCTGCAACAACATCGGGGTTTTTGCAGATTTGAGTTAAAGTAGATATCATCGTTTTATTTTCTTCGGCCGATAATCCACTTTTACGAAAGCCCATGTCTTTGTGGTCGTAAGTTAATTGCGGAATACCCTTGGGACACTCTAACTTTGAATCCATAACTTCATTTGTTTTCGGATCACGCAGTAAGTACATACTTTGTGCCGTTGTAAAAACATTCAAAAAATAACTTGTGCCTAGGCCAGCAAAAACCCCGGCTTTAGCTCCAGCCGCGGCACCTGCGATTGTGCCCACAGGGCCAAATGTAGAACCCGCAAGAGCACCCACAGTGGCACCCACGGCGGCAAAGGCAGGCACAATGTAATATGCATTCCGCATACTGCCTATTGCAGTTGCTTCAGAAATTCCGTCAGCTTGAGCATTAGAAATTACAAGTGAATAAAATTTTGATTGCGTAACTTCCGCTGACTTAAATTCACGAAAATGGCCCCAGGCTTTTTGAACTTTAGCCATTGCCATTTTTGGAGTTAAGCCTGCTTGTGATGTAATTGCGATTTCTTTGTAAGTAATGGTTAAGCCGTCATTTGAAAACTCAAAAGGATCTTTTATTCCGGCCACAAAAAGTTTCATGCCTTGAACATTTAAATTCGCAGGATTCATTTTGGCTGAAATGTTTTTCTTGCTCCATTCGGCCCAATTGCTAAGGCCCTGCTTAGGCGCAACCGTATCAACGAAATCAAAAAAGTCGTTATAGCTTTTGAACTTTTTCATTAAGGGTACAAGCTCTATTCCGGTCACTGGCTTCGCGACCGAAGTCAGGCAAAATAAACTAAACGCCACACCAACAAATGCCAGCTTGAAATTACGAAACATGTACACATCTCCTAGTAATGAAAAAGTCCTTACTTAAGTGTCAGGGCTAGTGCATTTTTTGTAAACGGACCTTCGTCTGCGGCTGGCCTAAAAAGTCTATGATGTATATGGTTTAGCCGCTTAGCGGGCTCAAATCTTTTTGAGGGCGTACCAGCGGGCCTTCGAATTGCTCAAAAGAAGGCTATGGCGCAATTTTTTTTTAAAATTTCAATTTTAGCTTTCACGATAATTTCTTCCCAATCAGCTTTTGCGAAAGGCTGGGGCTCTAGCGGTGGCGGAGGTGGAGTGGCTTGTTTTTTTAATGAACAAGAAGCTGCGCAAGCAACGCCTTACATTCAATCCGGAAAATCATTACCGGCGCCGCTGATTCAACGCATTCAATCTTTAGTTACACTTGATTATTGGGAGTGGCAAACTTCGGCGGGTAAAGCTCCGTTACATAATTTTTCTACGAATAATTTTTATGAGATCGTAACGCAAGTAGAAGATCGCAATTCGCTTTTTGTTTCGTTGTTTATTTATCGGTTGAAGCAGTCAGGTGATCTTATTCAAACGGCTAACTGGCAAAACCTACTTGATATTCCGTTGGTGAACGATGCGACGCTGAAGCTTCCGCTGCCAAATAATTGTCGAATCGTGCAATTGGCGCGGCGACTTTCTAACAATAACAATGCGCCCGGCGTTGGACCTGTGCTGAAAGCTCCAGAAGTATTAGTTGAATTCAACGCTGAACTTTTTGCGCTTTTGAATCCGTTAAATAAAGCCATTTTAATAATGCACGAACGACTTTATTTAATGGGCCAATCTTTGGGCGTGAATACGTCTGATCTTTTTCGGCCCGTCGTCATGCAGTTTTTTGCCGAAAATATTGCTGACAGCCTGGTGATGACGGATGCAAAATTTTCCGCGCGTGAATTGCGGTACCGCCTCGTTGACATTTTGGGTGATTACATTATTTATTTTGGCGACGAAATGAAGGCTCAAGGCGAAATCGGCACTCAGGCATCTAGATTAAATTCATTTTTTAATTTAAATAAATCTCTACGTGAAAAAATTCACACCTGTATGCCAGCGACAAGTTTAGTAAAAGAAATTTCTGTAGCCGATGAAGTTTTAATTAAAAAGTGTAAAGACTCAGTCATGAGGCCAATGATTAATGCGACTGATCATGACGAAGAAACTTCATTTTTGATATTGGCCTACTTTATTTACGACATTTCTTTAACCCATTTTAATGCCGAACAGGTGATTGTACCCTTGCAAAACCCGGCCTTTCTTAAAGACGCGTCTGATAGTTTACGCTGGGTGTGTAATGCCATTGTCACCGACGCGCAACCGCTTCAAAATCAAGTCTTAGCGAATAAAGCCAAGGCCTACTGCCGCAAGTACGGGGCTAATTAATTTCCCACGGAAATAAGTCAAAATTGATCTGATACAGCTGCGTGGAGTCGTGACCGCGCACTAATTTTTCGGCCGATTTTAAAAACTTTAAAAACTCGGCCTGAATTTGGGTACGAATTTCTGGTAAAGTTGAAATCGTCGCCGAAAAAGAATAATTTTGTTCGGGCGCCAGGCGCTGCATTTGGTCTAATGATTTCATGCGCATCATGACGTGATGGGGACGTAATAAGATTGATTCGCGCGGTAGATGCTGACCTTCAACCAAAACTTCGTAGTTGTTACCTTTTTTCCGGATATAGTTCACTTCTTCTAAAACTTTTAAAACGCCGGCCATTAATTCACGGCTGACCGAGAATTTTTTTGCTAAGACTTCCGCGCTGCCAACGCCTTTATAAGTTTCAAGATAAATATGTACCAGCTGAATGTAAGGATTTAGATAATAATGTTGGAGTTGCTCGGCGGTCAGCTTCACCGTTTTGGTGGTTAAGTGTTTTTCCGCGCGCAAATGTTCGCTTTGCATTTGCTTTATTTTTTTATTTAGTAATACTCTGCGCTTTTCGTGAACCGTCTTTTTAAGTTCTAAAAGTAATTGCAAATAATCTATCTCATTTTCACCGAAAGCTAACTCTTCACAGACTTTATAAAGTTGATCTGAATTAAAATCGCAACGCCCCTTTAAAACATTAGTTAAATAACTGGGTTGCATCTGACAAGCTTGCGCTAAGCGGGCCAGCGTCCACCCCGCCACGGTTTGACGACGTTCTTCTATGGCGGGAGTCAGAGCTTCAATATAGGAGTTATGGCTGTAAATAGTCATATATTATAAATATATTTATAACCTATAATTAATTTATTTTAAATATACTTTATGCTGCTCTTTAAGCATAATGCAATGCAGTAATAAACCAAACCCTAAAGGAGTTTTTATGAAAAAGTTAATTTTGTTATCAGTAGTAGTTCTGGCCTCGGTTCAATCGATTGCGAGTACGATTACTTACGAATGTTCGAATATTGGCGCCCACATAACGTTATCAGCGATGGGACGAAGTTTAAAAATTCATACCTCAGACTATCCAACAGAAACCTTTGTTGAGTTAACTCCGAATGATGTCACCGTAAAATCTGATGTAATCACAGACACTCCTGAAGTAAAAGAAGGCTGCAGCACAAGCAAAAAGCAGTTAGTTAGAATTACGATATCTAAAAAAGACGGCTCAGCTATGCCTAATGCCTACAATCAACGGGCAGTGAATGGCGTATTGTCTGATTTGTTTATTTGTGAAGAATCTAAATCTTGGCTGTGTCACTAATTTTTTCCTATACAGCGTAGAGGGCTTTGCCAACCCAGGCAAAGCCCTTCACAGCTATGCGATATGTCGCACTGAGTTTCAACGTTTCGGCGCTAGGCGCTAGCAAGCAGTTCCGCTAGTATGCTTCTTTAGGATTCTTCATCTAGAATCAAAGGAACAAACTATGAAGCCGTGGTCATTTCGTAAAAAATTTGTATTTGGATTAGTGATCGTTATCGTTGGAATATTATTTTATCGCGGCTATAAATCTTACTCGAGTGAAAGTGCAAGATCGCTTACAAAAAATGAAATTTTGCATCTTGAACTTCACGGCGTCATCATGAACGGAAAAAAGTTTTTAACCAGTCTTAAAAAATACCAAAAAGATGATTCAATAAAAGCCATCGTGGTTGATATTAATTCACCGGGCGGCGCGGTCGGGCCTTCGCAAGAAATTTATTACGAAATTATGCGCGCCAAAAAAGAAACGGGTAAACCCGTGGTGTGCGTGTCGACGGGCTTAATCGCCAGCGGTGGTTATTACTCGGCGTTAGCGTGCGATAAAATTGTGGTGGCTCCGGGCACGATGATTGGTTCGATTGGCGTGATTATGGAGTTTGCGAATTTAGAGCGGTTGTATGACTGGGCTAAAATTTCTAGATATACAATCAAATCGGGTAAATTTAAAGACTCGGGCGCCGAGTACCGCGCCATGCGCGATGATGAGCGTAAATTATTTCAAGATATGATTGATGAGGTTTACGCGCAATTTCGCGATGCCGTGGTAGAAGCGCGCCACTTGCCGGTTGAAACAGTTAACGCTTACGCCGACGGGCGCGTGATGACGGGCGCCAAAGCGGTCGAGCTTAAATTCGCCGATTCAATTGGTACTTTTGAAGACGCGGTGAAAATTGCGGCCCGCGATGCCGGTTTGGGTGAAGATTATAAAGTTTTTAAGCCTCACAAAGAAAAATCTAGCATACTTGATTACTTAACGATGGGTGATGACGACGATGATCTGAATTCTTTAAGTGAAATTAAAGGAATGTTAGGCGCTTCGAAAAAATCGTCGTTAACTGAGCTGACGCAAATTTTCTTGAAAACTAAATATTTAAATCAACCCCTTTACTTAATGCCAGGTTACTGGGAATAAATGGCAGCGGTGAAGCAGAAAAAAATTGTAAAAGCTAAAAAACGTGCCGCGCCTAAAAAAGCAAAGGTCCTAAAAAAGCTGGTTCGTCAGCCAAGTTCTGTGGTCGACGCTGACGGCTGGCCTTCACCAAGAAATGTTTTTTTTCGGCCTGAGCGCATGAAGTACGTTCGAAAACTTGTGAAAGTTTCGGGTTGTGTTTTTTGTACGGCCGCGAAGGCGAAACCAAGTTTTGAATCGCTATGTGTTTTTAAGTCTCAGCACTCGCAAATAATTTTAAATAAATATCCGTATAATAACGGCCACCTATTAGTTTTACCACTGAATCACTTAGGTAATATTTTAGATTTAAGTCCAGAACGTTACGATGATTTGCACCAGACATTAAGAATCGCGATGGAAGCAGTTCAGCGTCTTTACGCGCCTGCTGGCTTCAACGTGGGCCTTAATCACGGGGCCAGCGCTGGGGCGGGTATTCCCGATCATATCCATTACCACATCGTTCCGCGGTGGGGTGGCGACCTTAACTTTTTTCCGTTGATTGCCAATGCGAAAATCGTAGTTGAAACTTTAGAAACCAGTTATAATAGGTTTTTACAGTACTTTGATTCATTGCAAAGAGGTCAATCATGAGTTCAGTTCAAGTCACGCCCATGACTCCCGTCGTGAAGCGCTTATTGATAACGATCTTCGCTTGTTGGTTCGTGCTGCAAGTTGTTTTAGAAAGAGTTTTAAAAGTTAATATCAGCAGCTGGTTGATTCTACATCCTGATCACGTCATTGAAAAATTTTGGGTTTGGCAATTAGTGACTTACATGTTTTTTCACGCGACTACTTCTCTGCACATTGTTTTTAACGGCATCATGCTTTGGTTTTTTGGCTCCGAGCTTGAAAAACATTGGGGCGGCAAATTTTTTACCGTCTATTATTTCGTCTGCGGTATCGGGGCCGCGTTGGTTTATTGTTTTGGCGTTAGCATTTACGCGGCCGTCACGGGTGCGCGCACCCCGTTACTAATTCCGATCTTAGGTGCTTCGGGCGCTTTATTTGGCTTATTAGTGGCTTACGGAATGGTCTTTGCCGATCGCGTGATTTACTTCTGGGGTTTGTTTCCGATGAAGGCGAAATATTTCGCGATGCTAGCCGCGGCGATTGATTTTTCATCGTTATTAACCACGGGTTTTGCGGGCAGTGAAGTGGCTTACTTGGCCCACTTAGGCGGGGCTCTAGTAGGCTTTTTGTTCTTGATGGGCCACGCCCGCTGGAAGCTTTCGCAGAACAAAGCTAAATTGAAGAAAAAATCATCAAGTTTACGCCTGGTAGTCGACAACGAAAAGCTTCGTAAAGAAGAAGACGGCCCAAAATACTGGAATTAGGCTGGATTTTGATCACCAAAGACGCTATATAATTAAATCGACCAAACGGGTACACCCCAGTCAGCAGGAGATTTTATGTCATTAAATAAAGCCTTAGAAAATTTAAAATTCGACAAACGCTTAGAAGAACTCAACATTAAAATGGGTCGCTTGACGCAATCTGAAGTCGATAAGCAGACGGCCGCTTTACCTGATTTAGAATCTCAATCTGAAAAATTAGACATCGAAAAAGAAGATAAAGACGTTATTTAAATTTGATTACTGATCTTTATTGGCGCTAAGGGTTTGCTTGAGCTCAAGCCACTCTTCGCGCTGGATTTTTAGATTTTCGCCCTCTTTCACCACGTACAAGTTTTTTACTCCAGTATCGTGATGTCCGTCGGACTCATACTCTTGAATAAATTGAAAAATATATTGGTTTTTTAAATGAAAAATCTGGGGCGTTGATAAAGCGATTTTTACGTACTTGTATTTTGTTTTCAAATTTTTCTTATGCTCATACCAAGATTTTTTATTGAAATTGGGGGCCGAGAATTCTTCTGAATAATTTTTAATGTAATCGTCGATGTCTTGCTTTTCCCACTGGTCTTTCCACGTGTTCATCCAGCTGATGGCGAATTCTTTTTCTTTTGCGTGCTCAGTTGGCGTTAACCAATTGATTTGGTTGTTAATCAGCATGAAGGTTTTATTAAGCTGAATGTAATCTTCAACTTTTTTAATGGCGTCATTACGTAACACCACGCAACCCTTTGAGCCCCGGTTTAAGGGAACGTTGTCGGGCACCGAATGCAACCAAATGCCGCTGCCGGTTTTGTTTTCGAATTTGTCAAAAAAGTTTGGATAGTTTGTCGTAAAGGCCATGGCACCGTAAACATCGAACGGAATATCTGGCGGGGTACGCTTTTTTTCTAATAAGTAAATACCTTCGGGCGTTCGTTTATCGTCGCGTTTTTTCTTGTCGCCATCGTTTTTACCGATATCAATATCAAATTGCTGATACGGACTGCCGGTTTCTAAACTGGCGCGGTCAAAGACGCTTAATTTACGAGTGGTTTTATCAGCCACGATCACGTGCGTTGACAAACGAGCATCCGAAGAAATTGAAAGAATTTCAAGCGGGTGAGTTTTTGTTATATCTTCGCCTTCAGCCGCCAAGGCCGCAGTCGAAGATATAAAAACAAAGCTAATGAGAGTGGTGATCCAGTGTTGCATATGTATATAAACTTTTCGGTTATATTAGATGAACAATGTACGTCCGAATAGAAATAAATATTGGGTATTGCATCAAATAAACTCGTGGGTTTAAGGGCTAGTAAGGGCACGTTGAAAATTTTTTTGGATGCGTCTCAATTTAAGACATTTCCGAGCGAATCTTATTTAAGAACACAGCGCTAGATGCCGATTCGTCAGTTATGAAGTTCAAAAAAATTCTTAATAAATTATTAGTGGGTGCCGCGGTTACGTTAAATTTTGGCATCTTAGGCTTGGGTAGCTACTGGGTTTTCATTTCAACCGTGGGCTATGAAGCGCCGGTTATCGTCGAAAAAAACTTACGTGCGCCGGCCAGTCTTAAAGAAAAATTTTCGCAGGAACCAATGGTTTACACGATGGATAAATTTGTGGTTAATTTATCGGGTCTGCCGAAACGAACCATTCGCGTGCAAGTAAACTTAGATATGATTGGCCCCGAGGCTTTTCAAGAAATTATGGATTTAGACAACCGAGCCAAAGCACGCGATAGGATTGTTCGTATTTTGAATGAGAAAACTTTTGATGATCTAGAAACGATTCAGGGTAAGCTTTTCTTAAAAGACCGAATCGTTGAAGAAGTGAATCACGTATTAGACAAAGGTCTAGTTAAAGATGTTTATTTCACTGATTTTGTTATGAACTAATTATCTTTTATTTTTTTGATAGTACTTAAGTCCTAAGTAGGCCAGCACCGCTAATAATAAAAGCCCGATACCCATCAGGGCTTCATTCTTTAAAATTCCTTTTTTTCCATCAGCTCCAACATCATCGGCGGCCAATAAATCGGCTGGCATCGCTTGACCAATTCCGGCCCCTAAAGTCTCGCCGGCGCCGCGCACGGGCCCCAAATCGGGTCGCGATAATAAATCTTTACTAGCAATAACCCGCAAAGATTTAATCGTGTTCGCAAAGTGGCCCGAGTGTTTCGCATAAAATTTATTATGAACGGTGAACGTAACTAAAATGGCAATTTGATCCTTTATCGTCGCGACGTAACGAGTGAAATAATTTTGAACTTCACTGTCGCGGTGTATACCATCTAGCCACACTTGGTCGTTGTACCGCTGCTGTTGCGCTTTGTAGACCACGGTCGATGTTAACGACGTGCCAGTTTTGGTGGTCGTCGTAATCGGATTATTCATGTGATTTTCATAGAGCGGAAATGAATCGGTCGTGCCTTTTTCTTTCGCGGTTAAAATAATGACGGCTTCTTTAGCTTCTTGCGGATCTTCGGCGCGGCAAACCCACTCGGTTTGTTCAAGATTACATTTCCAGGTATCAAGCATTTCAAACGAAATATAGGCATTCTTGAATGTGCGGGCTTGTGCTTTAGGGCTCAATATAATAACCGCAAGCGGCAGCATAAAAAGTGCTAACGGCAAAAGGCTCGGTAGCAACCAAAAACGAATGTTAAGAAAGTTAGCCTCGGGCCTAGACATGATGGACCTCACTTTGATGTGGACGTAAAGTTTCTTTCTGGCCTAATATTATAATCATAATTTAGTTCTTTCAAGAAAGAAGAAACAGGAGACCGTTGTGCTCAATCTATCTCAGCTCCAGACGTTTGCCACGGTTGCCGCCGAGGGCAGTATGACGGCCGCTGCCGACAAACTTTTTCTGACCCAACCGGCCGTCAGCCAACAAATGAAAAATATGGAAGACGATTTAGGCGTCGAGCTAATCGTTCGGGGCGCGAAACAAATTAAAATGACTGCTCAGGGTGAAATTTTATACGAACACGCAAAAAAAATTCTAAGTCTGGCGCAATTAGCAGAGGTTTCGATCAAATCGATTGGCGCCAAACTGCACGGAGAATTGCGAATCGGCACGCTGAACTCGATCGGACTGCACTTAATGAGCCCGGTCGTCAGTCGTTTACTGAAATTTAACCCCGATTTCAAAATTAAAGTTGAATACTCGCGCGGCGAAACGCTCATTCAAAACTATAAAAAGGGTGATTTAGACGTACTCGTTTTACCAGATGTCGAAAAAAACTTTAAAACCTCACTTCCGGATGCCAAGTCTGAAATTTTATTTCAAGAAGAAATGTGGCTTGTCGGTTCCGGTAAAGATGAATTTTATCCACCGCATATTGTATTGAACGACGTCAAAAAAATTCCGTACGTGCACTTCGCCGATGAATTTCCTGAATTTGATAAATTATTAAATGAACGTTTAGGAACATTGCAGTCGGTATTTGAGTCAGCCAACGTCGGAACATTAAAGCGCGTGATCGAATATGGGCTGGGCATTGGCTTTCTGCCATCGCACTCAATTAAAAAACAAGTACGTAGCGGAAGACTGAACCACGTGCGAATTTCAGACTTCGATTATAAAATGAATTTTCTATATTACTATCGTAACAGCGGACCAACCACTGAAACGGCACATATTCTGTTTCAAGCGCTATCGGGCGACCAAGAGCGGTCTTAATAAGAGCGGTCTTAGGTATGTCGCAATATGCCGGACTAAATCGTAATTCGAAATTCGTAATCAAAGTCGTAATCATGATCATACTTATGGTGATGACCATGATCACCGATACTCAAACAATATTTTACCCCTGGCGTTATCTTTGATGAAAAATATTTTATGCTTGACGAGTAATTTGCATTCGTAATTTGGGCGCTATTGAATTTATTCAATTCAAAATATAAATAAAAAGAATTCAATCGAGATCACTTCCGCTTTCCGCTAATAGCGCGTTTAAATAAAGCTTTATCATACCCACGTCGTCATGTGAAAAACATTCTGATAAAAGCCTGTGGTAAGATCTCCAAATATTAAGGGGGAGTCGTCTATGAATATTCAAAACTGTAATCTGCACGAAGAACTTTTAAAACTTGTAAGGTTTGAACGTCGAATTACTTCTAAAATATTAGATTTACTTCAAGAAGTTGAAGATAAGAAATTTTACTTGGCTTGGGGTTATGCAAACTTATTTG
>JACMNA010000126.1 GCA_014378765.1 Bdellovibrio sp.
AGTTTGCGATAAATTCGAATGAAAAGAAATCGAGCCGCGCCGAACGAATTGCGCTGCGCACGCAGGAGCATTTAAAGTTAGTTATCGTATCATTATTTTTCGCAATCCTCATGGGCGTTCCCTTAGGTATATTAGCCGCTAAAAAACGAGGTGCCGGAAAAATAATATTAGGATTAACGGGCGCTATTCAAACGATACCTAGCTTAGCCTTGTTAGTCGTATTGATTAAGCCCCTAAATATGCTGGGATTGACCGGAATTGGTGATACGCCCGCATTGATTGCGCTTTTTCTTTATAGTTTATTGCCAATTGTGCGAGGTGCTCATGTGGGGTTTCAACAAATTCCTTTAGCTTTGCGTGAAACATCTGAAGTGATTGGCCTTTCACGCCAATCACAATTATTTAAAATTGACCTGCCACTGGCGCTGCCGACAATTTTATCTGGAATCAAAACGGCCGCGGTTATCAACGTGGGCTTTGCGACATTAGGGGCCTTAGTTGGGGCGGGTGGGTATGGCCAATCGATTCTAACGGGCATTCGCTTAGACGACTACCCTTTGATATTAGAGGGCGCCATTCCGTCGGCCGTGCTTGCCCTTGTAGTGCAGCAGTTATTTGACTTGTTGGAGACTTATTTAGTTTCACCGGGCCTTAGAAAATAAAGCGTAATTAAAGTTAGCCAATAATATCAACCTTCTAATTTTGATACGTTTCAAAACCGTATTTAATATTAAACCTCAAATTAAACCTCAAAGTCACTAGTTAGAACTCCGACAAGAGTCTAGGTTCGAAGGAGGCTTTGCTTGAAACAATGGGTTGTTAAATTAATTCAGCAGCTAGATTATTCTTTTGGAAAGCCCGAAGCCGAAAGTGCAAAAAACCGGTCACAAGAAATTCCCACGATTTCTGAAGACAAAGCCACGATTCTTTATATGATCGATGTCTATAATAAACACCTTTTCGAGATTGAAAAGCACCAGGTTCGCAAGGTACGTGAAAAATTAGATAACATGTCTAAAGCTCTGATTGATCCGGATCCGAAGAAAATGGAAAAAACTTTGTTCGACATCCGTCAGTTTTTTTCAAGCTACCGCATCGACGAATACTCATATATTCAAAATACCTTTGATGATTTCAAAAGAATCGTATGGGACTTTGCCGATCAACTGGGTGAAGACATGGAGTTTGAAAATAATAAAGACAAAACATTGTCGGCGCACTTAGATGGCCTGAAAGAAGCCATCGAAGATAATTCGATTGAAACCCTCAGATTAAAATCGCGTGAATTTATAAATTCTTACGTTGAATACCAATCACAGCGAAAAGAAATTCGCGAGCGTCGCATGACGACGGTTAAGAAAAATCTAAATACCATCAAAAAACAACTAACCGTTGCCAATAACAGTCTTTCCATCGACCACTTGACTTCGGCTCACAACCGTAAGGCGTGTGATGAGTACATTAAAAAATTAGTGCAGATGAATCATATTAACCAGTCGCCGACGGCTTTGATAATGCTAGACATCGATTTTTTTAAAAAAATAAACGATTCATACGGTCACGACATCGGAGATTACGTTTTAAAAGAGTGCGTCCGAATTTTAAGTGAAGTTTTTAACCGTGACGGTGAAATGGTCGCCCGTATCGGTGGTGAAGAATTTGTCGTAGTATTACCCACTCACTCGGTGGAACTTGCCGTCTTACGGGCCGAAGAAGCGCAAAAACGAATTCGCGGTGAAGCCTTTATTCAAGGTAACCTTGATATTCGCTTTACGGTCTCGATGGGCATCGCGCAATTGCTAAGTGAGGAAAGTTCTTCCGATTGGTTGAAACGCGCCGACACGGCCCTCTACCAATCGAAAAACTCGGGTCGCAATAAGTTTACCGTGGCCGGAGCGGCATCAAAAACAAAACAAGTCGCGTAATATATCATTTCGTAACACCCCTGTTACGAATCTTATACTGTCTAAGCATTTCTATACAGGTTACACCGTTGACAGCTGTCAACGCCATTCAATTGCTATTACGAGCTGGCTTCCCGATTGCTTTGTAGAGTTGTAATACAGATGTAACACGCATCTAAAAAAACTCTCAATTTTACGCCGGGGGGCCAAGCATGAATAAACGATTTATCGTAGGTATCGCTTTATTTTTTTCAATAAAAAATTTAGCGGCTATCAAAAAAGTCGAACTTGAAATAGGACGTGCGCCCCCCGTCGTCGTAGCGGTGATTGATTCGGGCGTAGATATTAGTCATCCGGATTTAAGAGATAATATTTGGACTAATATTGGCGAGGCGGGCCTCGATTCACTGGGTAATGATAAAAGTAGTAACGGTGTAGATGATGATGACAATGGATTTGTCGACGATATCCATGGATGGAATTTTGTTGATAATTCAAACCGCGTCGACGATTCGCAAGGACACGGAACGCACATTGCCGCAATTATAAAAAATGAATTTAAACGTAAGACCGTTTCATTTGCCAGTAGCACGTTGCCTCAGACCGTACGTCTTATGATTCTAAAATACTACGACCCAAAGGCACCCCAACAAGATAATATCGCGTTTTCAACTCGCGCCATTCATTACGCCAACAAGATGGGGGTGCAAATCATCAATTACTCGGGTGGAGGTTACGAAAAATCAGCCACCGAATTTAAAGCTATTCAAGAAAGCCAACGCCGCGGAATTTTATTTATTGCCGCCGCGGGAAACTCACAAGCTAATACCGACATTCGCCGTTATTACCCGGCCAGTTACGGATTAAGTAATATTATTTCGGTGGCCGCGACGACCGAGACGGGCGAGCTTGGGTCGTTTAGCAACTACGGAAGTCAATCGGTCGATATTGCGGCTCCCGGAAATGAAATTCGTTCGGCCTTACCCAATAAAAAATTCGGCGTCATGAGTGGAACTTCGCAAGCGACGGCATTTGTGTCGGGCGCCGCCGCAAAAATATTAGCATCAAAAGATTATATTTTAAAACCACAGCAGACATTAGCTGAGTTACTTAAAAGTTGTCAGCCCATGCGAAATCTAGCCGGAAAAACTAAAAATCAGTTGGCATTGCTGAATTGAGATTATGGCTAAAAGTTCGACGATTTGAGCCAAACATTCTGTTAGTTAGGGGCTTACGGCCTTTTACCAATTCATGTTAAAATATAAACATGATGCAACAAATCTGGAAATCATTTCCGCGCATTTTAGAGCAAAGAATCAATCAATTACTTGATGAAGCCCAACCTAATTCGCTAAAAGCTTTTCAGCTTTATAAGACCTGTCAGGCCGAAAAGTTGTGGCAAGAATCATTCGAAAAATTTCAACTACACCTACAAGATTATTGTTCGCTACCGCGGATTGAAAGAACGAAAGGGCAATTTGATCGTTACTTAGATCGCCCAATGGATGCTAGCATTTATGAAAACTTTCATTTGAATTTTAGAACGGCGCAGATTCATGCGGGTTCAGTCAGAAATTTAGCCAGCTGGACGCATCAATTAATGCGCGTGAACTTACAAACCGATGACGAAGCGGTGTCAATCAGCACGTTAGAAAAAACATTAAATCGCCTGACGCAACCTGGGCCTCTAAATAAGAACCTCAACTTAGAATTTTCTGATTTTTGCGAAACTTGGAAATCGGTGGTGGCACCTTTCATTAGTATACCAAATCAAAAAAGGTTCGAAGAGCTTTTAGCTGAACTTCATGCCCTTGATATTC
>JACMNA010000127.1 GCA_014378765.1 Bdellovibrio sp.
CCAGGCTGAAGCGAGGCCCGCGGCTACAACTAGCGATGACCGAACGTGTATCGTGGCCGGCTATGTTGCCCGTTATAATAAAAAAGAATACGGCGAAGTTTGCGATCATAACTTGATTGCCGACAGATACAAAACCGCTGACGAAAAGTCTTTATATAATATGGCGGCCAAATTCTGTGCGGCCGATGATAATCAAATGGCCTGTAACCCGGCGGTTTTTGGTGCACCGGGTGGAAGACCCACTTGCGTAAAACCGGGCCTTGATCAGGCCTTTCAAAAGGTCACAAGTTTTGAAGGACTTTGCGATAGTAAAAGTCGGTTGCAGTCGGCCCAAAATCCAATTCAAGTCGTTGATAAAGATATCAAAGAAGGTCGTTACGAAGGTGCAAATTTAATTTCTAACGAAGAGCGCGAGAAGGCTTCTAAACTCGCCGAAACAGCAAATAATTTTAAGTTAACCGAAGACTACCTATTAGGGGTTCTTAAATTTAAAAAAACTTTAGGTGCTGATGCTAACACAATTTTTAAAGATGGGGTCATTGGAAAAGATGTCTTAAAGATTATTCTTGAGGATAAGCAAGCCTTTGATGCAGAAATTCAGTATGCGACCAAGAGTTGTAAATTAGAATCTGCAAATAAAAATGTTTCGCACGAAACTAATTACTGGAAAGCTTGCGACCAGTTACAGCGTCGTTACTTGCACGTTGAAGGCTTGCTGGCATCTAAATGCGGAATGAAAAGTCAATTTCAAACTAATTCGATGATGTGTGAATGCCAAGAATCAAATCCAAAGCAATTAGTTTTACCGGGTGCCAGTTGTGGGGCGCCGCTCGCGCAAGCGCCACCAGCAACAAATCCAGCACCCATCGTACAAAACCCTCCTGATAAAGAGAAGCGTGAAGATTGCACGAAGTATGGGTCAATTGAGCTTGATGCGAAATGTAAATGCCCAAGCGGCAAACCACCGTTTCTTAAACTGCGTGGCGCTAGCAAAGAAGAGAGATACAGTTGCGGAATGAAAGGCGAGGAGTCAGAAGAAACCGAAAAAGTTGCTAAAAAAGAACCATGTGGATTTATATGTAGTTTTTCAAAAAACTTACTGCCAATCGGCGTAACTTTAGTGGCCTCGGCGTAGTTAGTGTTTGGTATGAAAAAGTTGTTTGAACTTAAAACTAGAGCAAATCCGGGTGATGGCTGTCCGAATGGTGCCCCCGTACCTTGTACGCCTTCTTGTACCAAGGAAAACGGCGTCTGTGTTGCGTGCGCGCGGTGTCCGATTGGTCAAGGCCAAGCTTCTAGCGACTCTTGCACGTGCTCTACAATTGCTAAAGATCCGCCAATAAATAATACTTTTCTGTGTCCCGATTCAAAAACAATGGTTACAAATATTAACGATTGCCCTTTGTACGAATGTACGACAACGGTGCCGCCAATTAAAGTTCAAAAACCAAGTAACTGCCCGATGGTGGCGCCATCAAATGCGCCCAACACAAACCCGCCGGTGAATAGATCACGATGATGGTTGAGCCTTTAAATCCAGAACGAATTAGGTCGCCCGCGGAGCCCTCAACTGAGAAAGCCCGCGGACGAAAAATGTTTAAGCCGCAGGCGCGGCCGATTGATTTTATTGAAGAGTCGACGGGATTTCAAAGCGGTTCGCAAAAAAGATCGGGCTTAAAATTAGCGCTTTGGACTTGGTTGTCGGCAACAATCGATACGTTGGTGCTTACTTCGATGAGCTGCTTTTTCGTGGTGCTATTTTCATTTTTAATGAAGACGCCCGTGAAAGCCGTCATTAATCAATTTGTAATACGGCCTCAGTTAGGCGAAATTTTCGTAATCGCATTTCTTGTCAGCATATGGATTTATTTTATCAGCATGCGCGTAATCATGGGCGCGTCGATGGGCGAATGGACGTGCCAATTGCGTTTAGGTCAGCCGATGCAGCGCTTGCATGTAAGCTACATTTTTAAAGTGACCGCGCGTACCACTTTGATTTTATTAACCGGCGTTTTATTTTTTCCATTGCTGTCGTTAATTTGTAAACGCGACGTGGTGGGAATGTTCACCGGACTTAAAATCTATTCACTTAAATAATTTTTTCTAATAACACGCAAGTTTCGTAGTGAGAAGTTTGCGGAAACTGATCTACAATTTTTAAATCTTGAATAGTATAACCGGCCGCTGTTAGTAACGCTAAATCGTTAGCCATTGATTCCGGAAAGCAAGATATATAGATGCATTTTTTACTTTGGGTTTTAATCAGCTCGTAAGTAAACTTTTTAAGTCCTGAACGAGGCGGATTAACCAAAACTAATTCGGGCGTGACTTTGGCCGCGACGGCCGCATTTTGAAAATCTCCAAGTTGAATTTGCAAATGCGCCGCTAAGTTTAGTTCTTTCGCATTGAGTTGCAAAGCTTCGGTCGCTTTTGAATTAGATTCGTAAACGCTAACTTTAAAACCCTTTGTTAATAACGGAATTGTAAATTGACCCAAGCCGGGCCCAAATTCAATGACGCTAGCGCCTTCGGTTAAGTTTGCCGTCCATTCGAAAAGCAGTGACGTCATGGTTTGGGCCGTTAGCCAAGAAGGCTGCGTAAAGTCAGACACTAAACCTTTTAAGGGTAGTGGTTTTAAATTTTGATCGTAAGTTTCAAACCATGCCATCGGAATAGGGTCAGCTAATTTATAACCCGCATTGCTACGAATTACGCGCTTACCTTTTTGCCCAACTTCAACTTCGATGTTGTGTTCAATAAACTGATTAAAAAAAACGGGGTCATCTAATAATTTTTTGATGTCTAAGTTTGAAAAATCAAGCCAGCATCCCTTCAGGCCCGATGGACCCACGCGCAAGCGGGCCGATCCTTTTTTTATGGGAAATTGAATCTTTTGAAATTCTGAATAAAAATTTTGAAGGGCGGGCATCAGTTGTAAGCAGGTATTAATATCTAGCAATTCTTTTTGTTTATTATAAAATCCCATCACTTGCTGGCATGGGGTCAATTTTTGAATGGTAAAATCAACCCGTGTGCGCAGTGCGCTTTCACCGCAACTAATAAAGTCGATGGGCGGGTGCTTAAGACCGTGCATTTTAAATATATTACTAAGTTGATTTATTTTTTGATTAATCTGTTCTTGGTAGCTGATGTGCCAGTGGCTGCAACCTTGGCAGGTGGGAAAGTAGACACACGTGGAGTTTTCATTTCGCCCTTGCGTGACAATGTGAGATCTGATTGACATAAATAGACCTCCTGATTACTTTTTACCAATGAAAAACATTACTTTCTTTATAGCGCTGTTCGCGACCATCGTCACGGATAATTCAAAGGCTTTAGCAACTCCTGCGCCAGCCGCAGTTCCGCGAATAAACCAAAATTATATAGATCAGAAAAATGATTTAATTAAAGACGCTAGGCAAATTACGTTTGTCGGGCCGCGATCGGGTGAAGGTTACTTTAGCGCCGACGGTAAAAAAATGATTTTTCAGTCAGAGCGCGAGCCCGGAAATCCGTTTTACCAAATGTACGTTCTCGATTTAACTTCAGGACAAACAACGCGAATTTCACCCGGCGAAGGCAAAACCACCTGCGGCTGGATTCATCCAAATTTAAAAAAAGCAATGTGGTCGTCGACCCATGCAGATTCAAACATAAAAGATAAAGTTAAAACCGAACTGGCCGAACGCGCGAAGCCAATCAAGGGCCGCTACTCGTGGAGTTTTGATGAAGAATTTGAAATATACGAATCAGATCTTCACGGTAAACACCTTAAGCAATTAACCAAAGAACGCGGCTATGACGCCGAGGGCTCGTATTCGCCCGACGGGCAGTGGATTGTTTTTGCCTCTAACCGCTCAATGTACAGTGATCAGTTTAGCGCAGAGGAAAAAAAGATTTTAGCGCGAGATCCTTCTTACGCCATGGAAATTTACAAGATGAAATCTGATGGCACAAAAGTTCAACGCTTAACCAGTTCGGCCGGTTATGACGGCGGCCCCTTCTTTAGTGCGGATGGTAAAAAACTAACTTGGCGCCGGTTTAATGCCGACGGATCAAAGGCCGAAATTTATACGATGAATGTTGACGGCAGTGCCCAAAAGCAAGTGACTACCTTAGGTTCGATGTCTTGGGCGCCATTTTTTCATCCGTCGGGTCAATACATTATTTTTGCGTCTTCAGTTTTAGGCTACGCCAATTTTGAATTATTTATTGTGGATACAGAAGGCAAAAAAAAACCCGTTCGGGTTACAAATGCCGATGGATTTGACGGCTTAGCAAGTTTTTCTCCCGACGGTCAGACTTTAACGTGGTCACATAAAAATGAAAAAGGTGATAGCCAAATTTATCTGGCCTCTTGGAATCATGAAGAAGCCTTGCGATTGTTAGAGCTTGCCCCGCCAGACAAATTAACTTTAACTTCAAATATTACCGAAAAAGATGTACACGCCATCGTCAATTACTTAGCTTCCGAACCAATGCAAGGGCGCGCAACGGGCTCAGAGGCCGAAAATGTTTATACCACTGAAATTGCCCGCTTATTTAAATCGTGGGGCCTAAAACCAGCCCTTGGAAAAGATTTTATTCAAACGTTTGAGTTAACTTCGGCAGTTACGGCAACCGCAAATAACTCGGCCGAATTAAAAGGTCGACTGGATTTAAAATTAAAGCGCGGCATCGACTACCAAATTTTATCTTATTCAAAGTCTGGCGATTTTCCGACGGCGCCAATGGTCTTTGCGGGGTACGGTATCGTGGCCCCGGCTACAGATAAAATAGCGGGTTACGACTCATACAAAGATGCAGACGTTAAAGGAAAGTGGGTAGTCGTCTTAGATCATATTCCGGAACTACCAACGGCTGAGCAAAAACATCAGTTGTTAAATTACTCTCGTCCGCAGCACAAAATCACCGTGGCTAAAAGCCGAGGGGCTGCTGGAATAATCTTTATATCTGAGACATCATTAAAGGAAATAAAATTTGAAGGCAGCCTTTCTGATACGTCGCTGCCCGTACTAAAAATTTCAACTAACCTAGTTGACCAGCTTTTAAAAAAATCAGAATTAAGCAAAGAATATAAAGATTACATTTCTTACAAAACACAATTTGAAACCAGTAAGCAATCGGGTATCCTACCTTTAAGCTCGCAGTATATGAGTGCTAAAATTGATTTAAGTTTTGAAAAATCAATCGGACGAAATGTTATTGGTGTAATCAATCCCGCGAAAATTAAAAATGATAAGCTCGGAATTTTAATTGGGGCGCACGGTGACCATTTAGGTTTGGGCGAACGTACCGGCTCGTCATTAGCACGGGCCGATGAAAAATCGAAAATTCATTACGGAGCTGACGATAACGCTTCGGGTGTCGCCGGTGTTCTAGAGCTTGCGCATTACTACGCTAAAAGTAATTTAACTTATCCTATTAAAAAGCCACTGTACTTTGCAATTTGGTCGGGCGAAGAAGTGGGCGTATTAGGTTCAAGTCATTTCGTCAAGGACTGGAAAGCACAGAAAAAATTAGATTTAAAAAATTCATTTGAAGCCGGTCTTAACATGGACATGATCGGCCGGCTACGCGATCAGTTACAAGTTCAAGGCTTAGCTTCAGCCAAGCAGTGGGCCGGTCTAAGTGAAGAAGTCACCTTAGTTACGGGCATACCATTATCGGTAACGAATGATCCCTATTTGCCAACCGATTCGATGAGTATTTACCTAGCCGAAGTGCCATCGATTTCGTTTTTCACTGGCTCGCATGAAGATTATCATTCACCGCGTGATACAGCCGATAAATTAAATTACCCCGGACTAGTAAAAACTATTAGCGTTGTGCAATCGTATGTAGATAAATTAGCTACCGTTAGTACGCGCGTAGTAAAATACGAAAAGGTTGAAGGCAACTCAGGGCAAAAGCTTGAGGGTCGAAGTTTTAGAATTTATTTAGGCACAATTCCAGATTACAGCCAAGAAGGGGTGAAGGGCGTTCGCGTGTCGGGTTCTTCTAAAAATTCTCCCGCCGAAAAAGCCGGAATTAAAACTGGCGATGTCATTATTGAATTTGATCAAACCAAAATCGAAAATCTTTATGATTACGTTTATAGTTTACAATCCGTAAAACCAAATCAAATTACAAAGATGGCGGTTTTACGTAACGGGCAACGAGTTGTTTTAGATATCACGCCTGTCTTGAAAGAATAGCTAAAAGAATAATTACTGGGCTATCTGCGGGCACTGCTTCGCTAAAAATGCGGTCCAGTCTTTATCACCCAATTTAAAGTTATAATTTCCGGTCGAGTCGTAAGCTAGTACTTGGCTGTTCACAACCGAGCACGTAGCCGCTGATTTTCCCGAATGAATAACCGAGCGTGATTTCGGATTTCCGAAGCGGGTGCCGCCTTTGCGGAAGCCACCGTCGATCCAAAACCCAGTCTGTAATGAAATCTCTACGCCCCCTTGGTTCGAAGGTGACACCGGCTTCTCGCTAAAAGTCCCGGGCGTGACACTGACAATTGAAAAATCTTTTCCTGACACGCGAAACTGATGGCCCGAAACCATTTTAATTGTTACGTCACCGTTCGTTTCAATCGTAAAATCAGGGTATTCGTTAACGACGGGTACAATAAAAAAGTCGCGCGAACCCGTCATCGAAGAATCGGGTCCATTGCCGTACGAATTAAACACCATAAATTCGCCTTCGTTCGAAAAATAATAATCACGGTATTTTAAATTTTCAATATTTCTCGGCGTCAGTGAAATGAAGCAATTTCTGGTGGCCGTATCCCATTGGCGGTTCACTTGAATATTATCTGAACCCGTTAAAACGTGATCACATTTCGAGCTTATTACGCGTGGACTTATCACTTGCGCGTTGCTTAAAAAACTTAAAGTAGTTAATAAAGAAAAAACGCCGAAACTGAAGAGGGTGGTTGTTTTCATGCTTTTAGTCTGGCGCGTTTTGAGTGGTTAAGAAACGGACTCTGGTCTAGTTTTAGTCGGCCAAGACCCTTTAAAAATCGACGGGCGTTCAAGAAAATATGTAAGGTCTATCACCTGATGGAAAAAATTGAAAAACAAAAAAAATTAGAAAAAGAACGCGCTTACTTTATTTGTCTTATAATCTTTTTAGGGCTGTTTATTCCGACTTGCCTGTCTTTAACGAGCCGCCTGGGTTTACCCGTTTTGCTGCAAGCGGCGTGTTTTTTTGCTATTTTGATAACGATGGCAATGCTGCACATGCGAGTTCAAAAAATTGAATCATCACTGGTGCAATTAAAATCACGATAATGACTGGAGTTCAAATGTCGACCGAGTACGTGTTAGGAAATAACGCAGAAGAATTAGCGCGACTTAAATTACAGCATGATCTTTGGAAAACCGAACTTGTGCGGTTGTGGTCGCTTTCAAAACTTGGTGAAGCCAAAGACATTTTAGATCTGGGCTGCGGCCCGGGTTTTACCACGCTAGATTTAGCCACCTACGTTAAGCATGCCTGCAACATTACCTCAGTTGATATCTCAGAAAATTTTCTTAACTACTTAAATTTGCAAAGTAAAAACTTAGGTCCAGGCCAGAAGTTAGTGACGCACAAATCTTATATCGAGCAATTGCAGCTACCAAAAAAAGATTTCGACGTAGCGTTTTGTAGGTGGCTGATGATTTTTGTACAAGACCCACCCATGGCTATTCGGGCAATTGCCCAGCACTTAAAACCAAAAGCCCAATTTATTCTGCAAGAGTACGTCACCTACGACAGTATGGATTTAGTTCCCCACTCTAAAATGATGAAACCAATCGTTGATGCCATCTTTAAAAGTTGGAAAGACCAAGGCGGAGACCCCAATCAAGGCAAGCAATTGCCAGAATGGTTAGAAAAAAATGGTTTTAAAATTTTACACTTAGAGCCGGTGGCGAAGTTTGCCTTACCATCAGATCCCCTATGGCAGTGGCCCAATAGTTTTTATAAAAGTTTTTTACCAAGGTTAGAAAAAAATGGTTATTTAACCTCAGAGCAGGTTAAGAATTTTTTTACCGAATGGGATGAGGCAAAGAACAATCCGGGCACTTACTTCATTGCTCCCACCGTTATCAATATTATCGCTGAAAAAAAATAAACTAAGCTTCAGCTTCGCTCGTGCGCTTAGTTTTACATTTCTCTAAGTAGTGCCCTAGTTCTGAACCCGGAATGCGGCGGTGTCCACCTTCGGTTTGGTAGCACTGAATTTGCCCGCGCTTGATCTCGCGTCTAATCGTATTTTCCGAGACCGACATAAATTCATTTAACTTCGCTGCAAACTCCGGAAGTGAGTAATCTTCTTCAGCTTTTTGTATACTCTGTTTAAAAGTTGAAGCGTCCGGTAACCACTTCTTATTTTCTAAATGTTTATCAATATGCAGCCACGCTTTTTCTAACTGCTCCATCGCTTCGTGCAGTAAATCTTCCGATAAAATACAGTTGTCAGGTTTGGCAGTATTTTTAGACTTGGGAGTTTTGGCAGATTCGACGATTAGTTTTTCAGCCCGAATTGGGGAGTGCTTGAAATAACCCAAATCAGGAATTGAAAAAACAATATCATTTGCCACCCTGCGGATCACGATCGGGTAGTCGAAGGTTTTTTGATTTAATTTCTTCATCGAAAAATCATAGGCAAATTCTGCCAAATCTGACACTAAAATCATGAAAATTAACGGATGCAGTCGAACGCAATATTAGCAAACTATTCTTGCGTTCGACTCAAAATGTCGATTATCATTATATTAAATGATAGAAAAAGAACAAAATTTTCGTAAAAAAATGCAAGAAATGGCGATTATTTCTAACAAAGAAGACATCGCAATCATTGGATCGTGGCTTTTTCAAAAGGGAAAAAAAACGCAAATCTACTACCGTAGAATTGTAAAAGAATTTTTTAATTTTTATCCGAACTTAAGCCTGCGTACGACCCAAATCACGCATCTGGCGCTGTTCTTAAAGACTTTTAGTGATTACTCGGATGCGACTAGGAACACTTACAAAAATGCCCTTTCTTCGCTATTTACCTTTTCTTTAAAGACGGGTTACATCGAACGAAATCCGGCGCTGGCATTAGATAACTTAAAAACTCCCGATAAAATTTACTCAAAAGTTTTATCGCGTGAGCAGGTCGAAAGAATGATCGAATTAGAAGCTAATCCTAGAAATAGGCTGATTTTAAAGATTCTTTATTTCACGGGCGTACGGGTAGACGAGATCAGCCATTTAAAAAAATCTTCATTTCATTCGACTGAAAACGGCCTCATCATGATGGTTGAAGGTAAGGGCCGTAAAATTAGATCCATCCACTTACCCAGACATTTGTCGGATGAGATTCTTATCTACGCTTTCAATATTGATTCAGGCGACTGCCTGTTTACAAACGATCGCCGCGTTGATTTTGGCATCAATGATTTTTCGCGTACGCCAATTAGTAATTCGCAAATTTTCAGAATCGTTAAAGCGGCCGCCGCCAAAGCTAACTTAAGCGTTCAACCATCGCCCCATTGGCTTCGGCATACTAGCGCCACCCATGCAATTGAGGCGGGGGCACCTATTCACGTGGTGCAACGTTCATTAGGACATGAATCAATTTCGACGACGGGAAAGTACCTAGATATTCGTCCGAAAGAATCAGTCGGCGATTATATTCCGGCCTTGGTCAGCAAAAATAAAAGTGAAAACAAAAAGGACGAGTCTGATCCAGAATCGAATTCACCCTAGTTGCTTGGGCAGTCTAACTACTAGATAATTTGAGAACTTATTTTAGAATTTGTCTTAGAATTTGTCAAAAGCTGGAGTCGCCAATGCAAAATAATCCATTAAAATTTATCATTAAATACGGTTGTTACGCTCTAATGTTTTACGCGCTATTTTTCGCATTCAAAGCCGAAAGCTCCATCATCGCCACCAAAGCACCGGCCAGTGCGCCCGATTCCGCTTGGGATCAAGCCCGCAAAACTCATATCATTATTGCGGGTAAAGGTTTAATGTTTGCGGCGGCCGCTTATAAGCAAGCCCAAATTTATTCTAAACTTTATCCAAACGAGCAGATATTATTTATCACGAACTTACCTTCAACTCCGGCTTACCAAAACACCAAGCAAATCGAATTAAAAAAATTAGGTTTTACAATTACCGAAGAAGACACTGAAATTTTATCATCTGATTATTTAATTCCTAAAGTTTTAACCTACACCAATCAAATTCGATCATTCACCATCATCAGTCATAACGGCGTTGAATTTGGCCCTTGGTTAGAAGACAGTAACTACCGCTTCGATTGGGACAATGAAGCGCTGATGTCGCAATTAACTCCGGCTTTCACCAGTGATGCCTGGGCGCGGGTGCAAGGGTGCAATTCGGGCTGGTACGTGGGCCCGTGGCTCAGTGAATATTGGGGCATTCCGGTTATCGTTAGTTTCACCTCAACGTCTTTTTATTATTTAAGTGAAAAGGGTAGTTACGAATTATACAGCTCGGTCGATGGCAAACTAACCACGAACGCCATCAAACCTGCCAAAAAAGATAAGTGGGCCTTCACCGAAGAAATGCCGTGTCCGGCCGGGCTTTGCGTGACTTTAATTCCTGAACCAGCGCCCTATCATTATAATTATCACCAAGATTCAAACGCCGCTTGGTTACCGATGGCCAAACCTGTTTGCGCAGATTCAATTCCGACCGAGCGGTGCCAGAAAACTTTAGCCGAAGTCATTATTAACGGCACTGGCGCTATTTCTAAAGAAGAGATGCTTAAAGATAAAAATCTTTTTAAGACAATGGTTTACCAGTCGATCTGTGCTTCTTATTATTTAGCAAAGCAGCAAATTGCCTGCATCGATCAATTAGCGGCAGCCTACGATCAGCAGGTGGAATATTTTCCCTATAAAATTGGCACCATGTTAAAATGTTCGGGCATCCGCGACTGTGATTTCACTGACGTGAATAGCAATGTTCGTACGAATGCCAGCGGGACTGAAAATTCAATTTTTGAATATATTAACGATGCATTGGTGGGATATAATTATTTGCTTGGTGTACAAAATTAAATGTCCGAGTGCGCCTAAATTAAAATCAAAGAATAATGCCACAATGAGTTTCATTAAAAAGTTTATCGACAGCTTCTAGAAACTAAAATGCTCGATAAAAACGCAAATAAATAAAAATCAGACCCTAGTTTTCAGATTAGTAGATTAAATTGCTCGTTTTAATATGCAAAGCATGCTTTTATTTCTGCATGAAAAGCACTCCCATTTCACTCGTAAAAAGTCAGAATTTAAAGTCCAAACCAAGTGTCGAAACTTTAGGGTTTGGTAAGTACTTTACCGACCACATGTTCACCGCCAAATTTTCTACCGAAAAGGGTTGGCACTCTGCCAGCGTTTCGCCTTATAAAAGTTTTGAAATTGATCCGGGAGCCAGTGTTTTGCATTATGGCCAAGCGCTCTTCGAAGGCATGAAAGCTTTTAGACAAGAAAATGTAAACGTCGTTTTATTTCGCCCCGAATATAACTGGCAGCGCATGGTGGAAGGGGCTGAGCGCCTCTGCATGGATGCTCCGCCAAAAGAATTATTTTTAAATGGAATTAAAGAATTAGTAAAAATGGATTTAGACTGGATTCCGAAACAACCGGGCTCACTTTATATTCGACCCACGTTAATTGGTACCGAAGCTTTCTTAGGCGTGCGCCCTTCGAATGAAACTTTATTCTTCGTAATCCTTTCACCCGTATCTTCTTATTACGCCGAAGGCAGCGCACCCATTAATATCTGGGTTGAAACCAAGTATCTACGCGCAGCGCCCGGCGGATTAGGCAATACTAAAGCCGCGGCCAATTACGCG
>JACMNA010000128.1 GCA_014378765.1 Bdellovibrio sp.
GTTTTTTCTACCGATGTATACAAAGCGACTTGGCAATGCCGATCAAGCAAATTCGGAACAAAAAAGTTGATGCAATTTTTTATCGGCGTAGGAGTCGTCACCAGCCTTTAGTTCTTCAACGGTATATCCCGAATAAATTTGTAAGACGCCAATGGTAGTTTCCGCGTAAGTGAAATCAATACGCCATGTACGGTAGGCTAAGGTCCAATACCCGGTATTCTCTGCGACGCGTTTTTTATTTTTGTTAGTGGGATCGTATTCTAGCTGCCGGAGAATAAAAGATTTTAAGTTCTTTAAGCCGCGCGCTTCTAAAAATTCAAGTTGTGTATCAGCGACCGGTGAAAACGTAACCGCGTTTTGCAAAACAACAGAGTCTTTAAGCCAGGCGATCTCAGCGTGTGGAATCGAATCATGTTCAGCGTGATAAGGCTTAATATCGTAGATCGGGGTGCCATCTAAAATATCGTTTTCGGCAACTCGAATCATTAGCCCTTGAATCGATAAAAGTTCAACGGCGCTAAGGCCAATTTGATTGGGGCGGTAAGGTGCGCGCGTAGCAAAGACTCCAATTTTTCGATCTGATCTTGGCGTTTGAACCAAAGGTTTCCAATTTAAGTTGTGGTGAAAGCCGAAGATCAGCCAAATGTGTGAACAGCCCTCGAGATCTTGCAAAGCCTGTTCATAGTTGTGCCCGGGCTCAAGCATAATTCTGCCATAACTGCCAAGTGAATCGGGTTGACGGCCGGCTTGATACGGTTCGACTTGATCAGACTTAAAAAAGCCAATCGGAGTTAAATTAAGCACGGATTTGAAACTCGTTCCATTGCTTACGCCACTCGTAACCCGCAATGGCGGCGGCGGTTGCGGCATTTAAAGAATTTTTAATTCCATACATTGGTATTTTCCTGATTTGATCACAAAGTTTTAATTGGTCGGCATCAAGCCCGAATCGTTCGTTACCCAAAATAAAGGCGGTCGCTTGTTTTTCTTCATAAGGATAGCTAATATCTAGGGCTGAGCTTGCAGTTTCTAGGGCAACTAATTTAAAATTTTGCTCGCGCAGCTTTTGTAGGGCTTCTTTAAATGAACACATCTCCCATTCGATGACCAGCGTGGCCCCTAGGGCCGCACGTTCAACTTGCAATTGATGGGGCGTGGGTGAATAACCGGTTAACCAAATTTTTTGCGCCCCTAAAGTGTCAGCGGTCCTGAAAATAGACCCCACATTAAAAGCCGAACGCATATTATCGACCACGAAATGTAGAGGGACTCTTGCGGTTACTAGGTGGTCACGGTCGGTATCGGTCACGATAAAGTCATCGTCTTGAATCGATTTTTTCAAGTAACGCTCGAACGGCACTCCGATACCCGCAAAGTGGCGCAGAGTCATCTCGGGCGTTAGGTGATCTTTGTATTTCGCTAATTTTTTTAAAATGGGGTCGTCTGAATTATCTAACAGCGTAATGTTATCAATTAACTTCGCTAAAAGGGCTGCATCAAATTCACCATCACGCGAATCCAGTTGTAGGCCTATGAACAGTTGGTGAATTTCTTCAACTTGATTTTTCATCTATTTAACTCGGCTGCCAGCCTTAGCGCCTAAGTCGGGTGATAAAATGAATAAATCTTGACCGCCGTCGCCAGCCGCTAAGACCATGCCTTCGCTCATGCCAAATTTCATTTTACGCGGCCTTAAATTGACACAAACTAACACTAACCGGCCCACAATTTTATCGGCCGCGTATGCTGATTTAATACCGGCAATGATTTGTTTTACTTCCCCAGGCGCAATTTCAACTTTTAAACGTAGTAACTTGTCGGCTTCTTTAATTTCTTCGGCTTCGATTATTTTACCAATGCGTAAATCGATTTTCATAAATTCTTCAAAATCAATCTCACCAGGCGTTTCCGCATTACGAGCGGGTTCAGATTTAACGATCGGTGCTGAAGCTTTTGCCAGCGCAGGTTTTTTCACTTCGGTCGCGGCGTAGATTTTTTTTTGTTCATCGACCATAGCGGCTAGCTTTTCAGACTCAATTCGATTTGCTAAATGAACGTAGTCATTAATTTTGTGATTGGTTAAAGTTTTAGTAAGATCACTCCATTGATAGGGTTTTTCATTTAGTAATGCCGCCACTTGCTCGGCCATTTTTGGCAAAACGGGCTTAAGGCAAATCGCAATCAAGCGAAAAGCATTCAGCGTCGTAGTTAAAACTTGTTTGGTACCGGCCGGATTTGTTTCTAAAGATTTCCAGGGCGCTTTGTCATCAAAATATTTATTTGTTAATTCGGCCATCTCGCGAATCAGAGTCGTCGCTTTTGAAAAATCGCGGGTATCATAATGTTTGGCCACGGCCTCGATCTGCGCTGAAATATTTTTTAATAATATCAAACCTTCGGCATCGCAAGTGCTCATGATGCCGTCCATTTTTTTTGTCAGCATTTGTGCGCCCCGCGAGGCTAAGTTAACAATTTTTCCAACCAGGTCTGAATTCACACGCGAGGCAAAATCATTAAGGCTTAAATCTAAATCATCAATGCCACCATTTATTTTTGTCGCGTAGTAATAGCGTAAAAATTGCGGATCTAAGTGGTTTAAATAAACGCGGGTTGCGATAAAAGTGCCTTTTGATTTCGACATTTTTTCACCGTTGACCATGACGTGCCCGTGCACAAAAACGTTCGTCGGTGATTTAAAGTCAGCGCCCTTAAGAAAAGCGGGCCAAAACAGTGTGTGGAAATAAACGATATCTTTACCAATGAAATGGTAAATTTCAGCATTTGAATCTAAATTCCAAAATTCACTTAGCTTACGATTATTTTTTTGCGCCCATTGGTCGGTCGATGAAACGTAACCCATCGGGGCATCAACCCAAACGTAAAAGTATTTTCCGGGTTCATTCGGAATGGCGAAGCCAAAGTAGGGTTCATCGCGCGAGATATCCCAATCGCGTAAGTCTTCGTTAAACCATTCCATCATTTTTTTCGACACTTCAGGCGTTGTGTGTTCGGGTAGCCAATCGGTTAAATATTTTTTAAAATCATTGACCTTAAAAAATATATGATCTGATTTCTTTTTAACCGGTAAAGTACCGCATAATGAACAGCCTGGGTTTTTTAAATCTTGGGGCGAGTAATTAGCGCCGCAGGCTTCACACGAGTCACCGTACTGGTCGGGCGTTTGGCATTTGGGACAAGTGCCTTTAACAAACCGGTCGGGTAAAAACATTTTATCATTTTCACAGTAAAGCTGTTCGATCGGTTTTTTGTGAATGTGACCTTTAGCCCGAATGCGTTCATAAAAAACTTCGCAAAGTTTTTTATTTTCAACCGAATGAGTCGAACCGTAGTGATCAAATCCAATCGAAAAATCGGCAAAATCTTTTTGATGGTCGACTGCAGATTTACCAATGAGTTCTTCGGGCGTAATTTTTTGCTCACGCGCTTTAATCATAATTGGAGTACCGTGGGTGTCATCCGCACAAA
>JACMNA010000129.1 GCA_014378765.1 Bdellovibrio sp.
ATTCATCATTAACTGAACTTCATCGAAATCTTTTGAGCTCGATCGAGTATTGCGAAGTTGTCGAGTCACGAATAGGGCAATGTTCTCCATCTTGTTGAACATTTTATTCCACTCTTTAGTCAGAGGTTCGCTTTGTTGTATGACTTGTTTAAAAAGAGTTTCGCTGGCCATCTCGGGCTTATTAAAAATATCGGTCATGTATTTGTTAGTTAAAATGATGCGGCTTAAGAACTCGATTTTAGTGTAAAAGTTTACGACTTCGAAAAGGGCTTTGCTGTCTTGCTTTGAGCCTTCCCAAAAACTAACGGCTTCTTCTAATCCAATGTGGCCACGGTACAGGCGGTCTATCATGAAAAAATATTCATTATAAAAATCTGGTTTATCGGCGACGGTAATATCAAAGTTTGAGCCTTTAAAAAAACTGGCCGAACGCGGATGATCTTTAATTGACTGAATGATCATTTTAAATGAGGGTCCACTTTTATCTGAAGATGCTTGCGATGTGTCGATGGCTGCTCTTAATTCAGCACTTAAATCAATTTTGTTTGCAGCATATAAGTAATTTTTAGCCGCAAAAGAAAACATGTGCTCTAGGCCAAACGGAAATGCATTAGTTTCTAGGCGTGAATGGTTCCAAGGCTTAAATGTTTTTACAAAATCAGCAAATCTTTTGCTTTTTGGATCAGCCGGATATTCGCTGACGATGCTGGCAAACACGGTGCCGTGTTTGCGAAAAAAATCGGGGTTACGCGTTTCATCTTTTAAGAATAATTTGCCGTAATCACTTGCGCGTTTGATATAAAGAAATTCTGCTTCCGTTTTGCGGGTGCTGTTGCTTAAGTCAAAAGATAAGGCCAAAAGATTATAGTAACGAACTAAGTCGGCCTCGCAATCGGTCTTGCAGCTTGCATCCATTTTTTTATCTAATTGGGCAACAATTAATTGCAGCACTTCAGCAGAGCGTTGATCCGTACGTAAGAAAGAAAAGTTCGAACAATTTCTAAGCTGAGCCGTGCAACTGGCTAAGGCCATTTTTTCATAACTATCCATTGAATTTTGCAATTCGGCCGAGCCCGGCGCCAGCACCGTTAATTTAATTAAGGCTACGTTATAAGCCTCAAGCGCTTTTAGCATGGGCTTCGATTTAATATCCCGCACGTTCATCAAAGCTTCTGAGTTTATTGCCATTGATTCTAAAGATTTTAACAGTGAAACAATTTCTGATGCCGTTTGGGCGTGCGCTAAGTCTTTAGTAATTGTCGCTAAATTCAATTCTAACTCTTGCGGTTGAATTGATTTTTGCGCATCTTTTTTATCTTCAATGGTCAACTGAGTTTCTTTTGCGCCTTCGTTCTGCCCACGGTCTGACTTCTTGAAATTACAAGAAGTTACTAGGGTCACGGCCAAACTTAAGATGATAAATTTATTAATATTATTCATACATCACCTATTTCTGGATATAGTCCATGACTTCAGGAAGCCAAAAGCCGTTGAGGACTGCAGCCGACGAAATAATTAAACCCAATCCACGTAATGATTCTAGGCAAGTTTTAGGAGTAGGTGGCGCATTTTTAAATTTGGGATACGCATAATAAGTTTTATACGCATCTTCGATCGAATCTAAAAATTCTTTGCGTTCACCGCGTGCCAGACCGGTAGTCATTTTGAAACCTTTAAATTCCGGGACCGAGCTTGAGAAAAAGTGCGACAATCCGTTGCTAACGCCATTAGCTCCCATCACGCAGGCATCAACTAACTGATTATTTAAATCGTTCAAATCATTTTTGACACTGACATCTGCCAACGGATCCATTGGGTCGCGGAAGTAATCAAGTTTGTAAGCGAACACGTAACCTTCGGTATCTGAAAATGGCGCAAAGCGGGTGATCGGGTACAAAAACATGTTAGGAGTATTAACAACAACTAAGCCGCCCGGTAACAGGTAAGCATTCGTTAAGGGCGTTGATTTCGAGGTATTAAAATCGTAAACCTCGCCGTCGAAGGCATCAACGTAATTGGTATTGTCTTCTTTTTTGCGGCCCTTCATGATGATTGCTACGGCGCTAAATTCAAATTTGCCTTGGTTACGAATTTTTTCTACAAACTGGGGCGGAAATAAATTAGCATCGTTGTTTCCGTTTTGACCTTCATAATTAAACCAGCTCATGGAAATGAGAGATGATCCCATACTTGTTTTTTCATTCTCACCTAAACTGGCAAAGCGCATGTTGTTACGTACGTTTGACGCTATAACTTGCGTGTACTCTTTCGGATACAAGAAGCTATAAGAAAATTTTAAGTTTGGATCATCAAATAATGGAACCGAAAAACCATAATCAGCTACCCAAGGTACGCCGGTCGTCAAAGCGTACAAAGCCGAAATCTTCATTGGTTGACCGGTCATTTCTGTCCATGATCCCGTAATTCTAGAGTAATCGCGCTCGGCATCGCCGCCATCCATTCCGCCAGGCGAAAATCGTTCCGAAAAATCTTTCTTTGTAAAGTCGACTACTTTTTTAGAAACTAATTTTTTAAACTCATCTAAAGCGATCCCGTTTGCTTGGCAAAGCACCTTTAAGTCTGGTTTATCCGCAAAAATACGTTTTAACGAGTTGCTCTTGATATCTTTAGATTTACACGCGGTCGAGAATTCAAACAGCGCCTCTTCATCGTTACGAATTTGATCAAATTCATTTTTGTAATAAAGGCGCATGTAATCGTAGAATAAACGCACGCGGCCCATTGTTCTTAAAGAACTGCGCCATAAAGCACCTTCGACGCATTCGGCGCAGCCACCCTTGGCATCGGTAAAAGCAAACATACTTTGCGTCATTGTGTCTTTAAGATCCGAAAAGTAGTTCTGAACAATTGTGACCGCATCGTAACCGCGATCAAATCTATTACAAAATGGGTCTAATGAATAACTAGCCTCAAGGTCGTTACACTGCGGAAAATATGTTGTTTTATAATCTTGCTTACCGGGAATAGCGTCAGGGATAATTCCGTTCTTTGGAACATCGGCAAAAGTGAAATCAGCATCGCCCGTTTTAAAAGTTGAGTACTCTAACTTGTATAGAAAGCGTAAAACCAGTTCATCTTGTGGACCGGGCAAAATATTTTTCTTATAATCTGCGATTTCGCTGCGAGGATTACGATACCCCATTACCGAAGTGTAATTGGTAAAACCAGCTTCAGCGTTAGCTTCAGCGGCTAAATTTTTATAAACGGTATCAGGTACGGTGCCCTTTGTTGGTAAAATATTTTCTTTAAACTGGTGACCTAGGCCTAAAAAATGTCCGTACTCGTGCGTAATCAACTCTTTTACCACGTGACGAAGTACTTTTTTATCTACTTCTAACGAGCCCTTTAGTTGGCGAGACCCTTCAGCCCAGCCCGGACCGACATCGGCGAACGTACGGCCATTACAGAATTGCGGACTAGCCGACGATAAAATATCTTTTTCTTTAGTGTTGCTTAATTTCTTTTGCTCTTCTAGATCCTCTTTTTTCACACTCGGAAATAATGATTTGCGAATGATGTCAGCGTAATTTGTGTTAGCCTGCTGCATTTGAGACTTACTAATTTGTGACTGTGACTGGTTGATCATTTCGCTAAACATGCTTTGAATATGCGCGGGTAACGCGGCCGCTGATTTTTTAGAATCTTCGATTTCAGATTCCGTCGTTGGTTTTTTAAGTCCCTTTTGTTTTTGTTGGGCCATAAAAGCGGCCATCAACGTTTGCGAAGCTAACTCACTCTGATGCTGAGTCATCGTCATCGGTGAAGTTAGGCTTAACTGCTTTAACTTTAGAGGCAATTCTAAGTTTTGAGGAATTAAGGCTTTACCTAAAACTTGCGAAGCCATTTTACTTAAAGCTGAACCACCAGTGGCATTGGGAGCGTATGATTTAATATATTTTTCAATATAACCACCATAAAGCGTAATCATGCCCCATTTTATTTCACCATTTTTTACATCCGCAATCGCCATTCCAATTCCTAGCGGAGAATAAGTTGAAATTTTATCGTCGGCCACCCAAGCAATCGAAGAATAGCGTAAGTCAAAAGCGTGTTCGGCTTCTTTGTCGTTAACCCAAAATAAATCGCGACCCGCTTCAACGGCGCCAATCTTACGAAATGTTTCATTCCAGTCGGCAACTACTTCTTTAACCACGGCTTTGTATTCTTCCGGAACTTGCCACATACGAATTTCGTGCTGCGTATTCAAATCCCAGTGGGCCGCATGCAGAATTGGATGCACGCCATTGATTTTTTCACCAATGATGTGCAGCACGTTCATACGCTTGTAGTTTTGGTCGTTGAAGGGTGTAGATTTGAATTCTGGGTTGTGTTTAAATTCTTTGAAGTTAAAGCGAATCCGCGCATGGTGCGAACCATATGTTGCGTGCTCTAATGTAAAAGCTAGAAAGCCTTTATCGTTGTCCCACTCAACGTCTTTGATTTTGTTAGCGATATTACTGCCGTAATCAAACATACTTTTCCATTTGTATTTAAAATTAATATTTTCAAAATCTAAGTCCATAAATGGGCGCGCCGACCAATGGCTGCGATCTGAATTTTTAATGACTTTTTTCTTATCTTTACCGTTGTCGTCTTTGTCATTTTCAAGATAGTAATGCGACTTAATATTAATCGCGATTACATTTTCCCATCGTGACGGATCATCCGGAAAAGACGGATTAATTAATTTTCCGTAAATTACGCTCTCAGTAATTTCAAATACTAAATTACAATGATCTGGTACAAGCGCATTGTTGGTATAACCATACTCTGCCGACCATCCAGTTTCCATTTCACTAGCCCACCCGCATAGAAAAGTTTTTGGGACAGAAATTTCTTTGCCAGTCTTCGGGTCAATCTTGGATGTAACAAAAAAGCTTTTATCAACCCCTTGATTACTGGGAATCGGATACTCCGTCGCCGGCGACTTATAAGTACAACCCACCGCGAATATCAATGACAAACCAACGATTGTATTAAGGATTTTAAAAGATTCAATAACGTTCGAATTTGACTGACTAACATTTTGACAAGCAGTGCGCGTAAAAAGATTTTGCTTTTGAGTTATTTGCATTGTGGTCGATCTAAGAAAACCGAGCACCGCGGATAACTTTGAAACCTGTTTCACTTTGGTACGATTGTTTCTGCTTAACATCTAAAACCTCTTTTAATGCGTCTGACAGTTTACGAACTAAATCCTATTAGGGTTAAAGTTCACAACCAGTGCCATCTCTCATATCGATTAACTCAAACTAATTGGCTATTTATATTTTCTCTGTTTGAAACATAGACAGCGGCATCAAATAAGGTCCATTAACGTATAATATGCATCGCATAAGTCGTGATTATCGAGGCAAACTGTGCGATTTTTATTTGATGTCAAAAGATCAGCTGAAAGATCAAATAATTATTTACTGCGATGGAGCCTGCTCGGGTAACCCGGGGCCGGGTGGCTGGGCCAGCAGCGTTATTTTCGCAAATCGAAACCACGTGCAAGAAATAGCTGGTAGTGCGGCTGCTACAACAAATAACCGAATGGAAATTACGGGTTCGCTGGCGGCCCTCACTCTCTGTGCAAATTCAAAAGATCTAGCGACGACAAAAAAAATTATTATTTTGACTGATTCAGTCTACGTCATTCGGGGAATTACGCAGTGGATTTTCGGTTGGAAAAAACGCGGATGGAAAACGGCGGCCAACGAACCAGTTTCTAACCAAGATTTATGGGAACAGCTTGAGGTCGTGGTTAAAAAAATAAAAGCCATTAATACCAAAGTAGAATTACAATGGAGCTTCGTAAAAGGCCACGCCGGCATCGCCGGTAACGAGCGGTGTGACCAGATTGCCGTTGCCTTCACGAAACACGACTACATCGAACTTTATAATGGGCCCGCAAGTAGCTACCACTTCGATGCTTTCGAATTGCCCGAATTAAAACCGCTTCCAGAAATAAAGAAAAAAGATGACGGACCTAAAAAGCCCGCCTGGTACATAAGTTATATCAACGGCGTGATCGCGAAACATAATACTTGGAGCGAGTGCGAGGCCAAAGTCAAAGGCCGGCCCGCCAAATTTAAAAAAGTAACCAGCAATGAAGAAGAAGCTGAAGTAAAAAAATCATGGGGAATTACATAAATGGAAATTAAAAATAAGCATGTGATGATCACGGGCGCCAATCGCGGAATTGGTTTAGCCTTCGCCGAAGCCTGTGCCGGTGAAAAAGCCCATCTGCTTTTAGCAATTCGAAAAAATGATCTACAATTAGTTAAAGATTTAAAAGCGAAAGGCGCGGCAAGCGTTACCATTCTAGAAGCCGATCTTGCCACTCGCGAGGGCGTTACCGCTTTAGCCAAAAAAATGGAAAATCACGAAATAGATTTATTATTCAACAATGCCGGGCAATTAACGGGTGGGCTGATTGAGACCCAAAGTCTTGATGATATTTACAAAATGTTTCAAGTGAATGTGAATGCCCTTGTTCACCTTAGCCACGCGGTGATTCCGCAAATGCTTAAACGCAAGCGCGGTAAAATTATCAACCACGCAAG
This sequence comes from Bdellovibrio sp., assembly GCA_014378765.1. Taxonomy (GTDB): domain Bacteria; phylum Bdellovibrionota; class Bdellovibrionia; order Bdellovibrionales; family Bdellovibrionaceae; genus Pseudobdellovibrio. The sequence goes on from JACMNA010000129.1 coordinate 6,570, forward strand.
CGTTTCGGCCGTGATGCATTTTCCCTGCGCTTCAACGTACGCCGCATCTAAAGCGGCGGTCTGGGCTTTTACAGATTGTATTCAGCAAGAATTGAAAGGTACGGGCGTAACAACGCTTTGCCTTTTTACGCCCGGAATTAAAACCAGAATGTTTGATGAAATCGACCGGCTCTACACAAAAAATATTGATATCGTCGAAGATTCAATTCCACCCGAAGAGTACGCAAAAAAGATTTTAAACGCGGTAAAAAATGATTTAGTCTATTTAGAACCAGCGGGCAGCACCGGAATGGCCTTTAAAGTGGCGCAACACTTCAAAGGCGTATTTAATTGGGGAATAAGTCAAAAATTTAAACGTTAGTTTTTAGCGAAGATCTTCAACCGCCGCATTGATTTGATTTAAATTATCAATGAGCGATTCGATTAAAATATTTTTTTCATTAATCCGACAATCCATTGAACGTAGCATTCCATCTAAGCCAGTCAAAGCTTGCGGGAAACGCAGGCTGCATTTATCAAGTGTATAATTGAGGTTAGTCAGTAAGTGGTTGTTGTCACCTAATGAAGTTTCGATTGCGATAAGCAACTTTGGATATTTGCCACTTTTAAAATAGGGCAATAAAACGTTTAAACGGTCGCGGTGTAATTTAAGAGTTTGGGTTAACTTTGTGTCGTTTTTATCTTGCGCACGAGTCACGCAAAGTTCAACGTCATATTGGTTACGAACGGTTTCTTTACACTGCTCGAGAGCGCCGGAAGCCGCGAAAGCCATGCTGCTAGATATTAAAGTAATAATCAGAATTAATTTCATTTGAAAGCTCCTCATAGCAGTTGCCATCAAAGCTCTATACGAATTTGATACCAGGCCGACAGAAAGCTACGTCGTTTTAGCCATTAAAAATCGTCAAGATTTTTTACA
>JACMNA010000130.1 GCA_014378765.1 Bdellovibrio sp.
ACAAGTTCTTTTAAGTATCGTTCGCCTCGGACTGGACCATCTTTTGCGGCTAAAAATTTAGCGTACGTAATTTGCGCTTCGGGCCACGAAGGCTCTAGGTCGATGGCCTTTCCAGCGTACGCTTGGGCGGCATCAAGAGAAGCTGTCCTTTTATCAATCGCTTCTTTCTTTGTCGCTGGCGAGTTTAAGTAAAATAAAATATGCGCTTGGGCCAGCAAAGAAAGTAGCTCGACGTCAGCATCGTAAATTTTAACGGCACGTTCGCCGTACTGAATGGCGCCCGTAATATTATTTTTACGAAATTCAAGTAGCGCTTGGCCTTTTAAAATTTCGTGATTTTGAGGATTCCGGCGCGACACTTCTTGCAGAGTTTTAGCCGCTTCGATAAAATTATATTTTTGCGATTCGTAGTCGGCTTTAAGTATCGCGGCCGAAACCATTTGTGGGTCAGCCTTGAGGGCTTTTTCAGTCCAAACAATTGCTTCGCGCGTTTGATTTAATTGCCATAAACTTTTGGCCGCCTTGTATGCGGCATTTGCGTTTTTTGGGTCCAAATCAAATGCCGCTTTGTATTGGGCTTGGGCGGCTAAGTGGTCCCCGGACCTAGCAAAATGATCGCCTAATAAAATAATTTCGGATTGAATGTTGTCGACGCGGTCGTTACCGCCTAAAGATAAAACAATTTCTTTCAAGCCCCGGTGACTCGGATTTAATTGGTAGCCTACTTGAGCTACCTCGAGGGCTTTTGCACTTTCGCCTTTATCAATCAAAAGTTGGGCATAAGTCAGCAGCGCTTCAATATGAAAATCTTTTTGTAATGTTTGTTTTATTTTATAACCGGTTGAAAATAAATTATAAGCCTTGTCTTGATTTTTAAAACCTTTTTGTTCAACCAGCGCAAGCCCATAGAGAGCTGCTTTAGAATCTTTATCTAAGTTAAACATTTCTTGAAATGCACCTAAGGCTTCATTGAATTTGCCTTGTTTGTAAATCATCCGCGCTTGGCCAAAGCGCGCGGTTAACCACTGGGGCCAAAGCCGACTGGCTTGCTCGTAGTAGGCGGCTGAATTTATATAATTGTGTTCAAGCTCTAACATTTCGCCTTTCATTAAATAAAGAAACGGACCCAAGCTAAAATGATCGTCAACGGGGTGATCTAGGGTTCGCTCTAGTAAGCTGCGGGCTTCGCGCCCTTGGCCTTTCGCAATTAAGTAGACCACTTGGCAAGAATCAGAATAATTCGAAATTGGATTCACCGCGCGCGACCACTGCGTAACAATCGAAATGCTTTTTAAGTCTTGCACGGTTTGCTTTGTAAAAGGCCACAACAATTCATACGCGACACAAAGCAAACCCATGGCCTCTAAATCTTTTGGAGCGCCCTCGATGGCCTTAGCTAAGTTTCGATGCTCTTGTAAAATTAAATCCATTTGGCCCGATTGAAAGGCTCTTACTATTTTACGTTTCTTTTCTTTTATTTCATTTTCTGTTAGAGGCGTTCCATTTTTTTGGGGCGCAGTTAGCGTCCACCCCAGAGGTCTTGCCGATTCACCACTCAGGCCCAGGTAGAGGGCGGCGGCCACTAAAGTTAAAATAATTAATATAAAGGGAATGAATCTTTTGATTTCTTTATTTTGCACCGATTTTATATCTGACAAATTAATGGTTAAATTTTTATCGCGCGCTTGCATCATGGCCTGGGTCGCAAGGGCTTGATTTTGTTTAGCAAGCGAGTAAAGCTCAGCCTGTTTTGATTGCTTTGGCGGGGCCTTTCGTTGAACTTCACGCCCGTCTTCTAAAAGTTTTTTGATATCATCGTTAAGCTGTGGCGAAGTGGGTTCAAAAGAATCTTTTTTCGTGATTCGAACAACTGTTTCAGCTTCCATCTTTTGAGATTTTTTATTATCGACATCAATAGGATTCTCTAAAGATTCTAAAAGAGCTTCGTAAAACTCAGGTTGCTTTGTAAGCGCTTGCCACTCGCCTTCAGGATACGCACTGATTTCTTCTATGCCTGAAAAAATTCCGTTCGTAATCATTTTAGTCACTGCTTCAGTAGAGTAAGGACCCTTTACTTGATCTGTTTGTAATTTAATTACCCATTGCGTGGCCGAATTTTTCATCAAGTCTTATTATAATTATCTCTTGGTGATTACGTCAGGTTGTGGTTTCAATAAAGATCCAACTCATGACCTTAGTCTGCTATTGGAACCAGTTTTAGTTCCATGTTGGAACTGCCTAAGCCTCTTAACTTGCTGGAAACACTGTATATTTTAGTATCTGGCAAATTTTTTATGGCACAACTGTTGCTGTTCGATTATCTCATGCTTAGATGGTTGATCGCTTCGTACATTGTTCTTGTCTTGATTCTATCAGCAAAGGCAACAGCATCTGTATGTTCAGGCACCGATCTTAACGTAAAAAAATTAAATTATCAGACGGAAGTTTCTGAAAAATTGAATGTCCAGGATCCCCTCCCAGACTTCGATTCTAAGAGCCTCCGTTCGATAAAATTTGATTCCGATTCAGAAAACTTTGTTGGTTAACGCTAACAGGTTGTTTTAGTGCCTCAGCCATGGCCCCTCCTTGGCTGGGGCTCAAGTTTCTTTCTTTTAAAAAATACATTTTGAGCACTCGGGATTGGGTTTTGTTATTGAGCTCTTTTTACTTTTGCGCCTAGCTTGCTTAGTTTTGATTCTAAGCCTTCGTAACCTCGGTCTAAGTGGTAGATTCGGCTTACTTGGGTTTCGCCTTTTGCTACTAAGCCCGCTAGTACTAGCGAGGCACTGGCTCTTAAGTCAGTGGCCATGACTGGAGCGGCTGATAATCCGCCGGGTTTTCCACGCACTACAGCCACTTGTGATTTCGGAGTTATATCGGCGCCCAACCGCATCAACTCAGTTACGTGCATAAATCTATTTTCAAAAACTGTTTCGGTTACGACGCTTGCGCCTTTAGCGACAGTCATTAGGGCCATGAATTGCGCTTGAAGATCGGTTGGAAATAATGGATGCGGCGCCGTTGTTACGTCGACACCGTCCCATGAACTTAAAGGGTGAACTCGCATTGAGTTTTCTTTAATGTCGATTTTGAATCCGCTTTCGCGCATTTTATTAATAAGCGCATCTAAATCATGGGGTTGGCATTTTGTGACCGTCACATCACCGCCTGTTATGGCGCCCGCGATCAGTAGCGTGCCCGCTTCGATACGATCGGCCATGATGGCGTGTTTGGCCGGAGATAATTTTTGGACGCCTTCGATTTTTATGATGCTGGTGCCGTGGCCTGAAATTTTTGCGCCCATTTTTATTAAGTAGTTTGCTAGATCTACGATTTCTGGTTCTTTCGCGGCATTTTCAATTGTGGTTGTGCCTTCGGCTAATGTTGCCGCCATTAATAAATTCTCTGTTCCGCCAACTGTTGTTTTTTCAAAAAAGATTGTGGTCCCTTTTAGCTTTTTTGCTTTGGCTAGAACATATCCGTCTTTTAATTGGATTTCAGCGCCCATGGCTTTCATGGCGTCTAAGTGTAGATCAATCGGACGTGTGCCGATCGCGCAACCGCCGGGTAATGATACGACCGCTTCACCGTATTTAGCTAAGATAGGACCTAAGCAAAGAATACTGGCGCGCATTTTTCTGACAAGGTCGTAATGCGCTTCGAATGATTTTAATTTTGTCACTTGGACCTTGAAGGTGTGGCCACTGCGTTGACTCGTGCAACCCAAACTTTCTAATAAGTTTGCCGTAGATTCGATGTCTTTCAAAACAGGAACATTATCGAATTGATGCTCGCCTTCAGCTAATAAGGTTGAGAATAGAATCGGTAAGGCCGCGTTTTTTGCGCCGCTGGTTTCGACTGTCCCATGTAACTGAGCGCCACTTTTTATTAACATTGTATCCATTGCAAATTCCTTTGAATGGTTTAATTATCGAACGCTTTTAATGATTCGATCAAGTCCTGAAAGGTCTTTTATAATTTGAACTTCTGAGAAAACTTTAAGGCCTTCAAAATGTTGCTTTAAAGTTGGGCCTTGTTTGTGACCAATTTCAAAAAGCATAATGCCTGGACTTTTTAATAATTCTTTTGTTTGAACGGACCACTTCATTACGAGTTCTAGTCCGTTATTGTTTGCGAACAAAGCTTCGGAAGGTTCAAATTTTTTAACCATCGCTTCAGTCATGGGATCATTTTTGGCGATGTAGGGCGGATTAGACACGATGATATCAAAAGGCTCAAGCAATGAAAATTCAAATTTAGTCACGTCGTCTTTTATCAAAGTTGCGCGGTCACTTAATTCTAATTTTGACAAATTACTTTCTAAGAATGCAAAGGCTTGTTCTGACTTTTCAATACTAACTAACTTCGCAAGCGGACTGTTTTTTAAGATAGAAAAACCAATGCAACCGGTGCCGGCGCCCAAATCAAGTATGCGCGGATTTTCGATTTTTTTCTTGGTAATGAAATTGAGCGCCTGTTCAACAATGGCTTCAGTTTCGGGACGCGGAATTAAAACCCCGACGCCTACGTTAAACAGTAAACCGTAAAAACCTTTTTCACCTAAGATATACGCGACGGGCTCGCCTTGGGATCTTCGACGTACCAGTTCACGGCAAGCCGTAACTTCGCTTACGCTTAAGGGTTGTTCGTACTTCACGTAAATTTGCACACGATCGAATTTAAGCGCGTGCGCAATAAGTAGCTCGGCATCAAGCCGGGGCGTATCGATTTTTTTGTCTTTAAAAAATTGAACTGATTTTTCAAAGACATCTTTTAATTTCATTGATTAAGTACTTTGTTGCTTCTTAAGCGCTTCGGCTTGAAAGTTCGCGATTAGCGGATCAATTAAATTTTCAAACTGCCCGCCCATCACTTGATCTAATTGGTGAATGGTCAGTCCAATGCGGTGATCGGTAATACGAGTCTGTGGAAAATTGTATGTACGAATTCGCTCCGATCGATCGCCGGTACCGATTTGATCTAGTCGCGCGTCCGAAGCTTCTTTTAAAACTTTCTCGTCTTCTAGCCGTTGCAATTTCATTGCTAAAATTTGAAATGCACGTTCCTTATTTGAATTTTGTGACTTACCCTCTTGGCAATGCACCAAAATACCTGTTGGCAAGTGATGAAGTCGAACGGCTGATTCAGTTCGATTGACTGACTGCCCGCCCGCCCCGCTGGCGCGCATAACGTCGATCGTAATATCTTTCATGTCGATTTTAATTTCGTTTACTTCGGCTTCAGGAATTACCGCAACCGTTACGGTTGAGGTGTGAATACGTCCCGCTGATTCTGTTTTTGGCACCCGCTGCACGCGGTGCACGCCCGATTCAAATTTCATTTTAGAATAGACCGATTCACCGGAAATCATCGCGATGACTTCTTTTGCTCCGCCCACATTGCCATCGACGTAAGAGACAAGTTCGGCTTTCCAACCTTGCGATGAAGCGTAACTGGCGTACCCACGGAAAAGTTCGTCGGCAAAAAGCGAGGCTTCATCTCCACCCGCACCCGCGCGGATCTCTAGTAAAATATTTTTATCATCGTTAGGATCTTTTGGAATTAATGCTAATTTTAAATCGCTTTCGATTTGTGGCAACGCCCCTTCAAGTTCTTTGATCTCTTCACGGATCAGTTCTTTCATGTCGGCATCAGTTTCGGCCGTAAGCAAAAATTTATTTTCTTTGAGTTGCTCAGACTTCTTTTTGTAGTCGCGATAAAGTACGACGATCTTTTCTAAGTCAGAAAGCTCTTTCATTAGTGCGCGGTATTGTTTTTGATTCGAAGCAATGTCTGGTCTTTGAAGTGATAAATTTACTTCTTCGTAACGAGACTCAACTTGATTTAACTTTGAAAACATAATTTGTGATCCTTCACCATCTCTAAAGTTATCATTAGATGCCTTTAAAATGCAAAAGCGGTTCGTGGGGAACCGCTTTTGATATTTGCCCTCTCATAAAGTACAGCGAGGGTCTGAATGTGAAAGCTACTTCGCCGCAGGTTTTGCGTACTTCTTTTTGAAACGATCGATACGACCTTCAGTATCCATTACACGTTGCTTACCTGTGTAGAATGGGTGAGAAGCTGAAGAGATCTCAACTTTAACTAATGGATATTCTTTGCCATCGGTCCAAGTTGTTTTTTCTTTAGTATCAATAGTTGTCGTGCCTAAAAATGAAAAATCGCAAGAGATGTCTTTAAAGACAACTGTTTTAACTTTAGGGTGTAATCCGTCTTTCATACCGTGTTCCTTTATGTTGAATTCGAAGACTTAGGTGATAGCATAACGAGGACTCAAGGCTCAAGGGAAAAGCAGTTTTCAGATGCATTTAGTTTTATAAACCTGAGCCCCCTGAAAGTCTTTCTGGTAGATTCAAAGTTGCCAAGCAACAGAGTTATTTCAATAACTTAGGTGGTTTTTGTGAGAACAGCAGTTGTGATTGGGGCGACCGGTTTAGTAGGACAACTATTGGTTGATAAACTGGCCCATGCTAGAAGTTGGACAAATATCTTAGCCATTAGCCGCCGGCCCGTCACCTGGAGCCATCCCAAAATTCGGGGGCTGGTGTTTGATTTTAAAGGCTGGTCTGAGCTTGAATTACAAATTCGCTCTTTTAGTGGGCATCAGCCAACTGATTTTTTTTGTGCTCTGGGTACCACGATTGGCAAGGCAAAGTCTAAAGCGGCTTTCAAAAAAGTAGACCATGATGATGTGGTTCTTTTTGCAAAAATGGCCCGAAACGCGCGTGCCGAAAAACTACTTGTGGTTTCGGCGAAGGGCGCTGATGCCGAATCGAAAGTTTTTTATAATCGGATTAAAGGTCAGATGGAAACCGATGTACAAAAAGAGTTCGCAGGATTTGTGCGTTTTGCGCGGCCCAGTTTGCTTTTGGGTGATCGGAAAGAGTTTCGATTGGCAGAGCGAATTGCTATTTTGGCGGCGCCACTTTACTCGCCTTTACTTACTGGAAAGCTTGCCGCTTATAAGCCAATTCGGGCTGATTGCGTGGCCGAAGCGCTGATTGCCATTGCTAATAATAAATTATCGTCTTCAATAATTATTGAAAACGAAGAGCTGATTAAAATTTGTAAAGAATAATTTATTCGGAAACTTCTAATTCAGGAACTAAGATTGAACTGAGCTGAAGGCATTCTTTTTCGGCGGTAAAAATTAAAGTAATTTTGTCTTGGCCTGCGGATTTAATTACGAAATTAATTTGGTTTGCATCGTTTGACCCCATCGCTGGCTCTTCGATTTCGATGGTGCCCGTTGATAATCTTTTTACGGTTTGAATGACCGTCGATAACTTTTCGGGACAACCCACGTCTGAATCGGGCAAGCCCATCCAAACAACTTTATTATTTGCTAACATTTTCGTGAAGACATCAAAATTTTTGCTTTGTAAATCTTTTAGCAAAGTTGTTTTGTACTCAGATTTTTTAATACAAAGACTTTGTTCGGGCAATGTATAAGATTCTATATAAGCATCAAGCACGTGTTGTGAATCACACGTAACTGGGCCTAAATAAAACTCCCATGGCTTTAGACCGCGCGCAAAATTAAGCAGCTCGAGCCCCTTGGGCTTATCAGATTTAGCAATGTAATAGGCGATATCGACCGCTAAGTCTGGATACATACCTTCGCGGCGAAATTGCGTTTGGTGATCAATCATAAAGTATACGTCTTTGCAATTTTCGACGTTAGCGTGAAATTCGGCGCTCATCTTATCGCCATTTGTCATCTCAGCAATTTTAATTGCTGATTGCTGACAATCGCTTTGTAACTGAGAAGAAATTGTTGGCGCGCCTTCAAACTGTTCTTGGGTCATGGCCTCGGTCGTTTGACCGCTTCTAATTTTTGAAAGTGCAAAGTATGCAATTGTACCAACAATCGCGATCGCTAATATAGATACGGTTGCAAAAACGATCTGTTTATTCCTGATTTTTTGTGGATTTTCTTCGTTAGGTTGCACTTATTTAGCCGTTCATTCCTTTCAAGAAATCAGCATTTGTTTTTGATCGCTCGACTTTATCCATTAAAAATTCCATCGCATCAACAACATTCATTGGGGCTAAAACTTTACGTAATATCCAAAGACGATTTAAATCTGTTTTATCAATTAGTAAATCTTCTTTACGAGTGCCCGACTTATTTATATCTAAGCATGGGAAAATACGTTTTTCCATAAGTTTGCGGTCTAAATGAATTTCGGCATTGCCGGTTCCTTTAAATTCTTCGAAAATAACCTCATCCATGCGTGAACCGGTATCGATTAACGCCGTCGCGATAATGGTTAGTGACCCACCCTCTTCAATGTTGCGGGCAGCACCAAAAAATCGTTTCGGTTTATGAAGCGCATTTGAATCGACACCACCGGATAAAATTTTTCCTGATGGTGGAACGACCGTGTTGTAGGCCCGGGCTAAACGAGTAATCGAATCAAGTAAAATAACTACATCATGCTTGTGCTCGACTAAGCGTTTCGCTTTTTCTAAAACCATTTCGGCAACTTGCACGTGGCGCGTTGGTGGTTCGTCGAAAGTAGAACTAACAACTTCGCCCTTTACCGTACGCTGCATGTCGGTAACTTCTTCCGGCCGCTCATCGATTAATAAGACGATCAGTTTGACTTCAGGATGATTGGCCGTAATCGCATTCGCGATATTTTGCATAAGAACGGTTTTACCAGTTCTTGGCGGTGCCACAATAAGGGCGCGCTGTCCTTTGCCTAGTGGCGACATTAAATCAACAATTCGGGTCGTCATTTCATTTTGGAGGTGCTCAAGACGCAACATTTTTTGTGGGTAAAGCGGCGTTAAGTTATCGAATAAAATTTTATCTTTACTGCCTTCGGGAGATTCGTAGTTGAGTGAATCAACTTTAATTAAAGCAAAGTAGCGCTCGCCTTCTTTTGGTGGGCGCACTGTGCCGGTGACTAAGTCACCCGTTCGTAAACCAAACTTTCGCATCTGCGAAGGCGACACGTAAATATCATCTGGTCCTGGTAAATAATTATAATCTGGCGAACGTAAAAAACCGTAACCATCTGGTAGTATTTCTAATACGCCAGAGCCGAAGATGTCTCCCAGCTTAGCGGCTCGCTTTAATATTTCGAACACCATGTCTTGACGGCGCATACCTGCGGCGTTTTCAATTTTAAGTTTAGTTGCTAAATCAGTTAAAACTTGAATATTTTTTGATTTTAAATCTTTTGAGTTAAGCCAACTTTTTTCTTCTTCATTCAGATTAATATCGGCTAAATCGATTTCGGCTTCATTCGCCGGCGCATGCATTTGTTGAGGAGGCTGTTCGTGCTCATCACGATTGCGATCAAATCGTTCGCGAAAATTATCGCGGCGTGGACCGCCGCCGCTATTATTATTGTTATTATTGCTATAGCGATTTTGATTATTGTTATGTCGGTGATTATTGTTTTGATGACCTCCGCCACCACCACCCTCACGATTACTTTGTCCGCCACCACCACCGCTGCCGCCGCCTTGGTTATTGAATTTGCGAAATTCACGACGTGGGGGTTGATCGTTTTGACTTTGATTTTGTGGTTGTGGCTGTGGAGGCGCCTGAGGTGCCGGCGCTTCTGGTGCGGCATTCGCTGCGATTGGAGCCGCTTGATGGGGCTGGGGCGCTTCGGTATTTACAGGCTCGCTTTGTTTTGCAGCGGATGATGCCGAAGTTTTTTCTGATGGGGCCGGAGTTTCTTCTGCTGATGTTTTACGGGTTCTTTTTTTGGTCGGCTCGATGACAACTTCTTTTTTAGCCAAGATGGGCTCCTTTGAATGATGCTCTATGATTTTAAGCAGTGATTTAAAATTTAATTTTGTGGGTGAAGATTGGGGGGTTAAATCCTTGGTTCTTATTTTTTGTTAGCGGGGTTAAAACTATCAGTCTAATTTTGCTTGTTTAAATGCTAATATTATTTCATTTGAAATATTATGATTCGTTTGAAAATCTTTGTTTCGGATTAAAGCCAATATGACTTTCGTCGCAGCCAAAGTCAAATAATTACGTTTAATTGTATCAATTTGAGAATTCCTTAACTTTTCCAGCCAGTTAGCCGATAGGTTCAGTATCCACCAAGGAAGTTTACGGAGGTTTTCATATGCAAACGACGAATTTACCGGCACCCCGGACACCACTCTACTTAGAGGTTCAGTTTCGCCGCAATTACGCTCGCCAAGATACGGCTGGAATTTTAAAAAATATAAGCTTATCAGGCGCTTTTTTAGAAATTTCAAACCATGATTTACATTTAGATGAAAAAGTTAATTTAACTTTTATCGTTGGCTCGCGCGAACGAAAAATTGCGGCTCAGATTGTTTGGAAAAACTCAATGGGCGCAGGTATTCGGTTTTTACCACTTAATAATCGCGATGTTCAAATTGTAGATGATTTAATATATTACGTTGAATCGAAGCGTATGGGCCACCGAGGAATTCTCGATGGCATTTTGAAAAAGGTATCTTAATTACAAAACCAATAACGTAGGAATTAAGTTCCTACGTTTGCATCATGCATAGCAGCCATTTCGGCTGCTTTTTTCTTTTTACGGCGTATCAATACAAACGCTAAGGCTGCAAACAAAATACCAATCGCGCCTAAAGACATCATTGTATCGCTATCTTGAAGTAATCCACCTGAAGCAACTTCTTCATCGGCGTTCTTTTTATGAGGAGCTTGTGCCATCGCGGCATCTATTGGTGGCGGCGGCGGTGGGGGCGCAAGATCTGGCGGCGGCGGCGGCGGCGGAAGTGCGTTAGCTTCAGTTGGCGGCGGTGGAAGTTCTGACCCCGTTGGCGGCGGTGGTAATGAATTTAAATCTTGCGGAGGAGCCTCTGCCATTTGTGCTGGTGGTTCGGCCGGAGCCGCTGGTAGTGCATTCATGTCTTGTGGCGGAGGCGTGTTAGCCGCCACTGTGCCGGCCGCGGCGGGATTGGCATCGACCAATTTTGCTGCTCCGTTATTATTATTTGAGGCGGTATTAATACTTGAAGCTGATCTCCAGTACTTAATTGTATCGCCTTCAGCTAACTTTGTTTTTGATTCAATTGGATTAGCCGTCCACATTTCAACCCACGCACGATCGTAACCCAAAATTTCTTTCGCAACTTTTTTTAGGTTATCACCTTTTTTTGCAACATACGTTTCAGGAACCATGCCCATGTCTTCATAGTAAAATAAAGTTTTTGATGAGTCGTCAGGCCGATTCGGAGAAACGTAATAAATTTTGTCGCCGGCTTTTGCCGACCGAGATTTCAGATAACTGTTTTCACTGATTTTTTTAAGTTCTTTAGATTTATCAGAACCAAAAACTGTTTGGCTGATGTCTTTTAATTTTTCACCTGGTCGCGCAACGTAAACCGTATTTACCCAGCCACTTTTCGTTTGGTAAGGAGCGGTTGTTGCAATTTTCTTTAACCCGTTTGAGCCAGACAATTTTGAAGATGATACGTATGATGACGAAGAAGATGAAGAAGCTTCTTGAGTCGTAGTTGTGGTGCTGGTTTCAGAACTTGCAATGACCGGAGTTTCGGTTAAAGACGCCGCTGAGTCGACCGAAGTTGGTTCTTCGGTATTTGTTACGACCGTTTCAGTTGTTGTTGTGCTGGTAGAATCAAAAGAATCTTTAGCCGGGGCTGACGTGTCGGCTAAAGCTGGATCTGGTACTTCGTTATTTAAACTTGTTTCATCAAGCGTCGGCGCGGCCGCTACATCGGTAGTTACCGTTTCAGTCGTTGTTTGGGTGGTCGTTGTGTCCGCGTTCATCGTTGCGTCGACTGGTGCATCCGTTGTTTCGCCCAGCGCGGCTTGTAATGAAGAATCGCCCGTAGCCGCTGGGTCTTGTGGAGGTGCCGCTAATTCTTCGGACTCAATTTTATCAACGTCGGCATTTTCTATGACTTGAGTTTCGTCTTGCGAACTTTTAGAGGTGCAACCACCAGCATTTAGAATAAGACCCGCAGTAGCAATAATAAATAACAAATTTTTCGTCATAGCCCTCATCCTTGATTAATTTAAGAACTTCCAGCTCTTAATATAGTCTAAATTACAGCACAGTGCGCTCGCGTCGCAAAGTGGTTTGCAGAAGTCTAGACTGAAGTCTCATAGAAGAGGGCTTAGGTCTAGTTTCTGGAATTATCGACTGTATCGCAGCTGAGCTCCCTCTTTAATTTTGTTTTTCTTAAACCAGCCTGTCGGCATTTCTAGGGCGTACATCGCCGGCGATTTGCTTGGGTAGGTTGGTAAATCTTTTTCTAAAACCGAGTTCATCGCTTTCATTTCCTGAATGTCGATCAACTTTTTACTTTTATCAAAATAGCCAATGCTTAAATCGATTAGCGTATTTTTCATCCAAAATGTTCTGATGCCTTCGCTTTCGAATACAAACAACATGCCTTCATCGGAGCCCAGTTTTTTTCGAAACATAAGTCCATGTTCGTGCTGGGCATCGGTTTCGGCTAGTACAATCGAAATTTTTTTCTTGTCTACCAAGGCCTGTGCTTTTTTAAATCGTGGCGGCGTGGTTTCAGCCTGCGCTGGGGCCGCCGCACTTAAAGCGCTAATTAGCAGCGTGGCGACGATAAATTTCAAGTGCAACACCAAATCGAACTCCTCGAGTTGAGACCTTAAGTTTATTCTGCTTAAAAACTTTAAGGCTTTCAAGCAGAGTTATTGCGCCAATCAAAATAACATCGGCCCTGCCGGCTGGAATGCCCATTATTATTTTTTCATCAACGGTGGCTCCGACTAACTTACGCACCCATTCTTCGAGGGCGGCATCGGTTAGAACAAAGCCATCTATTTTTTGTGGATCAAAATGACCGAGGGCCGCCGCGGCTAGGGCGGTAGGGGTGCCGGCCACGGCCAAAATTTCACTTAATTTAAATTGCGCAGGAATGAGTTGCACCGCTTTGTGAATGTGCGTGTGGATAAATTCGGTTGCGGCCCGCAACTGATTATCAGGGGTTGGCTGGTCCTTAATAAACTTCTCGGTCAATCGAACGCAGCCGATATTATAACTTTCACTTGCTAAGACCTGGTTTTTATTTCCGAAAATAAATTCGGTAGAGCCTCCACCAATATCAATGACGAGCAATCCTTGTTGATCTGAATCGACTCCGGAAGTTGCGCCTTCGAATGTAATACGGGCTTCTTCACTGCCCAGTATAATTTCAATGGGAATATTAAGCTTTGTGCCGATATCAAAAAGTTCGTTCCGATTTTCTGCGTCACGGGCCGCCGAGGTGGCCATGGCTAAGATTTTTTCAGGCCGGTGGCGCTTAATAATTTCACTGAACTTTTGCAAACACGTCTTCGCGCGAACGAGAGCTTCAGGATGAAAGTTTTTATTCTCGTTGAGCCCCTGCCCCAAGCGAACGATTTCAACAACATCTTCGTAAATTTTAGTGACCTGGTTAGCTTCGACTTCAGCAATTAGGCAAAGAAAAGTATTTGATCCAAGATCGAGCGCCGCAACTTTCATTTAGGGGGTCTCTAGTTTCTTTTTTAAGATGTCATTGACCATATCGGGGTTGGCCTGGCCCTTTGAAGCTTTCATGACGGCGCCCACAAAAAAGCCCACCAGCTTAACTTTGCCTCCGCGAAATTCAGCCACTTGACTTGGGTTTGCTTGAATAATTTCGTCAATTATTTTTTCAAGCGCGCCGAAATCAGAGACTTGCACTAAACCTTTAGCTTCGATAATTGTTTTAGCCTCTTGGCGGGTGTTCCACATTTCAATAAAAACTGTTTTTGCAATTTTACCAGAAATGGTCCCTTGATCGATGAGTTTAATTAACTCTGCCAGATGCTGAGCGCGCACCGGACAGTCGTTAATTGAAGTTTG
>JACMNA010000131.1 GCA_014378765.1 Bdellovibrio sp.
AGAAGAAGTTCTTTACGCTTTCAACTTGGATTTTTGGGAGTTAAAAAAGTAATGTTAAATTGGAACTTACAGAAGGTTATGCGGCTGCCAGCAAATTAAGTCATCTTACTTATAATTGTATTTAAATCAACTCAACTGATTATCTATGTCTTGTTCGTGCCGAACTGAGACACTTCAGGGGTATACAATTTGCTTCGATATTCATATGATAAAAAATTCGTTCATCATCATCATTATCTTAACTTATTCTGCTTTAGGTTTAACCCAGAACATTTGCGCAAATTTATTTGCAGCTTCTGCGGAAGTAAGTATAACGCCTGCGCAAGTTAAGGTACGGGTCGGTAAATTAAAACGTTTAGCTCGCGAGATTCGGTCCAAAAAAGGGCCCGTTGAAAACATTGAGGCTTCTAATGTTTTATTACGCGAGACGATTGATTATTCATTATCTCATTTACGTGAAGCCTTAGCCACAGCTCCGGCAATGGCCGAAATAATTGTGGTAAAAAGCCCAGTTGGTTTGTTCGGAATGAATAAAAAAGTAAGCATCCCCAAAGAAGCTGACCAAGTTTTATTAAAAAGCTTAATTACTGAATTCGAGACCTTACGATCAGCAGACCAAGTTAATTACTTAAAATATTTAAATTTAAGCTATATCAGCATTTGGGCCTTAACAAAAACGCCACCAATAAATGAAGCCCACTATTTTCGTATTGTAAAAGAACTATTCACAATAACAAACGGCAAGCTTAGTTGGACCATCGATAGCACTGGTGTAATTAGCGGAGTTAAAAAAATGTTTGAAGCCGATCGGTATAATGTACCTATCATTCTAAAAGAAAGTTTAGAGGCCGAAGCTTTTTTATCCCTATGGATTTATGGTATCAGGCCACTAGGATTAAACTACGCGCCCGTCATTTCTTACGATACTGGTAGCGGAAACCCACTAGCCTATTTACTGCATGATGAGCGGCACTTCGCCTTTAGTCAGCAACGATTAGGGATACCCATTACAATTGATGGCAAAGTCGGCGAACGAATAATTTTTCTTAAGTTACTTAGAAAAATGCGCGCCGACAACTTAAGCGAACGCGAAATTTTTATGATCAAATACGCAATTTTATCTCACATTCATGATGACGATGGTCATCTGGCTGGGTTGCAGAGAACTGTGAAAGATCCTCAAGCTATTTATCGGCGCGATGAAATTAATAAAATGATCGAATTAGAAGCCGGCATGACCCGAGTTGAATTTCTGCACGCTTCGAATTATTTTTTTAGTTTTCTAGCGAATTTAAAAAATTAATTCCTAAAGCCCCAGCCCATCTTTAACCAAATCAACCACGTAGTCCCACTGGTAAACCGGCGCAAACCCGCAGTGAATGCCGCGATCAAAAACGTGCATTTTTAAACTTGAAAAATCACCCGGCTGCGTTTTTTTTGTTATCATATCCGCGTTGAATTCATTCGTGACCAGTGGATCGTGCGGAGTTGAAATTAATCCCATCGGGGTTTTAACCCCTTGATATAAACTCCAGAAATTATTTAGATCATAAAAAGATTTAGAATTTTTTAAATGTTCGGCAAATCCTTTAGGCCACTTCATGCCAGGAACTATTTTTTCTATATCATCGACCGATAATAAAGGAGTTTTTCGTTGGCTATTTAAAATTTGTAAGACGGCGGGAGTAAAGCGTGGCTTTAAATCAAATAGCGTCATCCACCACTGACTGCCTGAAATTTCTTTTGGGTACATATCGAAAAGGCGATTCATACGCCGCGCATTCCAAAGGTCGATAAACGCGGGGCCAAAGCCGTCGCGCGCATGATAATCAAAAGTTTTTTCTAAGTTGATCAGCGGACATAAATTAAGAATCGATTTAATCTTTCGCCCGTTGAATTGGTCTAATAATGCGGTTACAAACGTGCCGTGACCGCCCATGCTTAGCCCCATCAAGTGAAAGCTTGCGGTGATCGGCAGAAAGGGGCTCAGCGCGCGGTTGAGCTCTTTCAGAATAACAAAAGTTTGCAAACCCTCGTCGATGCCACCAAAAGAAATATTTTTATTTTGCGAAAGAAACGCAAAACTTGTCAGACTTTCTAGCAGCAGAAAATTTGCGTCTAGATCTTCATAAATAATTTTTGCTAAGTAGCGCTCCGCCAATAGTTCATCGACATTTCCGTGAATGCCCATGCGTAAAATAATCAGCGGCCGTTTCTTTTTAAAATCGTGAAATCCAAAAAGCCCGCGCACTTTTAAATCGGGCTTTAAGTGAAACCAAGCTTTCCGAAAGTGAGTTGAATCCGTGACGTCGAAGTGAATAACTAAATTTTGGATGGTCTCTTGCAAAACGTTGAAGGGCTCGCGCTCGATTACTCGCGGTGTCGTTTTTTTCAGCTCTTTTTGTGGATCCCAATTCCAGAAGGTTACCATTAGCGACTGGACCAGCGACGGGTAGTTAGATAAAACTTCGCCCTCACCCGACGCGAATTTCTGAATTTCGATTTGATCAGAGCTTAGTTGCGACCAACCCATTTCGTCGGCGCGAGTCATTTCCGTATAGAAAACGGTGACTATCATTAAGAGCATGCCTAGAATTTTTATTCTATAGTTCATACTAGTTTTCTACACTTAAACGACTATCTTTTTAAGGAGTTTTTTCAGCATGTCTCAGCACCAAAATAATTTGAACCCCGATTCTGAAGCTCATTTAAACGGCCCTCTGTTTCAAAATGCTTTAACTACTTTCGATGAAGCCGCTAAAATTATTAATTGCGACCCAAACGTGGCGGCCCGTTTACGTAAGCCGCGCCGTAGCTTAACGGTCAGTATTCCGGTTCGAATGGATGATTACTCGGTTAAAGTTTTTACCGGCTACCGCGTGCAGTACAATTCAACGTTGGGTCCTTACAAGGGTGGAATTCGTTTTCACCAAAATGTGGATCTGCCGGAAGTTGTGGGCCTTGCCGCCTTAATGACTTTTAAAAATTCAGTTTTAGGTTTGCCGTTAGGCGGAGCGAAGGGGGGCGTTTGCGTTGATCCGACTCGTTTATCTCGAACCGAAAAACAAAATCTAACTCGCCGATATACATCTGAGATTTCAGCTTTCGTCGGCCCGACAAAAGATATTCCGGCGCCTGACGTGGGAACAGATCCACAGACCATGGCGTGGTTCATGGATACCTATTCGCAAGAGCAAGGTGGCTATGCGCAACCGGGCGTTGTAACGGGTAAGCCCGTTGAAATCGGCGGTTCATTAGGTCGTAATCACGCCACTGGTTTAGGCGTGATATACGTTTGTGAACGCGCGATGGAAGTGAATCAAATGCAAATGGCCGGCGCCCGCATTGCCATTCAGGGTTTTGGAAACGTAGGATCATTCGCGGCGAAGTTTGCGCACGAGCGCGGCGCTCGTGTAGTTGCGGTTAGCGACGTAACCGGCGGAATTTTCAATGGTGACGGTCTTAATATTCCAGAAGTGATTGAGCACGTGAAACAAAATAAAGGCGTGAAGGGTTTTCCCGGATCACAAACAATGACCAACGAAGAATTACTTGAAGTTGAGTGCGACGCCCTTTTACCTTGCGCGCTTGAAGGTCAGATCGATACACACAACGCCGAAAGAATTAAAGCTAAAATTATTATTGAGGGTGCCAATGGGCCCGTAACAAATTTAGCGACAAAGATTCTGGTGGCGAACGGAAAGTTTATTGCGCCGGATACAATTGCCAATGGTGGCGGGGTTATCGTCTCTTACTTTGAATGGGTTCAAGATATTATGTCTTTCTTCTGGGAAGAAGCCGACGTTGATGCAAAGTTAAAAGGAATTATTCTGAAAGCATTCGATAACGTTTACAAATTCAAACTTGAAAAAAATATTGATATGCGTACGGCGGCCATGGCGGCTTCGATTTCTCGACTAGAAAAAGCCATGCTGCTACGCGGTCTTTATCCTAGATAATTACCGATGAAACCTTGGTTGTGGCTACCACCCAAATTAGCGCATGACTTCAGCCCTTGGGCGATTGATTTGTATTCACTCTTTCAATCTGAAATAATTCCGACCTGGAATTCTTTCACTTGGAAAAACTTAGTATTTAAAAACAGATTAGGTTTAGCCGGCGGCGTAGATAAAAATGCCGACCATTTACCGGCTTGGTCACGCCTGGGCTGCGGTTTTGTCGAAATTGGCACTGTAACTCCATTGCCGCAAAAGCCCAATGCCGGAAAAATTTTTGATCGCAGTGTTCAAGATCAGGCGCTGTGGAATAAAATGGGTTTTCCGTCGGCCGGCGCCGAAGAAGTTTTTTTTAATCTTAAATCTTTCAAAGAATCGGCGACACTACCCGTTTTAATTAATATCGGTAAAAACCGCACGACCGCTAATGAATTGGCACACGTTGATTACGTGCAACTGGTGCACCATTTTCATTCGGTGGCTGACGCCTTCGTCGTTAATATCAGTAGTCCGAACACTTCAGGGCTTCGCGATTTAGCTAAACCTGAAAGCTTAGAATTATTTTTAAAACCTTTAGCCGAATCACAGCGCGATTATGACATTCAGAAACCCATATTACTTAAACTCAGCCCTGATCTTGAGCCGGATGAATTAAAAAGAATCTTAGATTCCGCGGTGAAACATGAAATTGATGGTTTTGTTTTAACCAACACAACCTTAGCGCGAAACACCCAAAAGCAATTTCCCACCGAAGGAGGGCTTTCGGGCTTGCCCGTTCAACTTCAGGCTAAGAAAGCCTTAAAGGTCGCAGTAGCTCATTTAGGCAGCGAAAAAACAAAAAAACTTGTGATTTCGGTCGGTGGAGTAATGACAGCAGAGGATGTTTTTGAAAGAATAAGCCTAGGTGCTGATTTAATTGAAGTTTATAGCGCTTTAATTTTTTCGGGCATGCATTTTTTCAGAAAGGTTGCACGGACCGCGCATGAGTATAAACAAGAGCCCACAAATTGATACTTCGCGCGTGCATAAACCTCGCATCAAAAAGAATTGGATTCCGGTATCAGCCGGTATATTAAAAAAAGACAACCGCGTATTAGTTGGCCAGCGCCCTGAAAATCATACTTTGGCTGGTCTATGGGAATTTCCGGGCGGTAAAATTGAACTTGGCGAAACGCCCGAAATTGCGTTGGCCCGCGAACTAGAAGAAGAATTAGGAATTGAAGCTGAAATAGGCGAGTTAAAAATTGCTTGCACGCATTCTTACGGCGACGTTGGAATTATTATTTTATTTTACGAAGTTTTGTTTTGGAAGGGCGAGCCAAAGACCAAACATCACATGAACTTAGAGTGGGTGACTCCAAAAGAATTAACTAAAAAAAATATTCCGGATGCAAACCGCAAAAATTTAGATCGTATTTTCAGGGCCTTTGAGTTAAAAAACGATACATGAGCCACGTGCTTTTGTACTCAAGACAATCGACCCCATCCGTTGATCAGTTAGCCGAGCAGTTGCTATCCGTTGGTTACACCGTCGAACAAACTCAAAATTTAAATATTCCCCGGGTGATGCTTAACCCTTATCAAATAGTGCACTTCGTGGTTGATCAATTGCCGCTGACCGTAAAAGAATCAGTTTTTTTAACGCTGACCAAATCTTTGGGCAAAGTAGCTTTACTAACTATTTTTAATTTTGACCAAAAAATTTCAAAAAAGACATTCGATTTTTTATGTCCGGACGGTTTGACCGTCAGCCAAACCAACTTTTTAAAATATTTTAGAAGTTGGAATTGCCCAAAGATTATTTTGCCGAGTTTATTTGAAGTAACCACCACTCGAAAAACTAAGGCGAACCTTGAACGAACGGGCCTATTGATGCCGGTTCTGTCAGATATAATGTTAGCGACTAAAATTAAAACGCGCCAAGAAACTTTTTTCGATGCGCGTGCCTTAGTCGCCCAGTCTTCGTCGGCGGCCTTAAGAAAATTGTGGGCGCAGTTAGTTCACGCCGAAAAAATACCCGCGCATTTTCATTTAATATTTTCCGAACAAAAATTGAGTGACCTTATCAATGACGAAAGTTTAACGGTGGTGTTGGCCGACCCTTTGATGAGCCACCTTGATTTTACCGCTTGGCTTGCGCGAATCGTGAATAGGGATCACTTAGTCATACTTAATGACAACCAAGCCACCGGTTTTTCGCACGCCTGGACTTCGGGCCGTAATTGCCAGGTCATTTCGCACGTTAATTGGATTGCCGAATTAAATACCCAATTAGCGAAGCCCTTGTCTGCCCAAATCAAAACTTCTTTTAAAACGGCTGAACTAGTTGAACCGTTAATTAACGATCTATCTCGACTGTATACTAAAATATTACATCAAAAGACTTCCCTGCTATCGTCTGACTCAGTTAACATATCTAAATGAGTTCGAATCAACTTCCAGAGCGATTAAGAATTTGTCTGATCGGACAAAAAATTCCGGTGTTAAGTCGCTCTTCTGATACGGGATTACTTTGGCCCTTAGCGCGCGGACTGACCGAACGCGGCCACGAAGTAACAATTATTTCAACTTCGACGGCGCTCAAAAGACCCGAAGTTTTTCGTGACGGCATCCGTGCTTACTACCTAAACGAGGGCCAGCCCCAGTATAAAACCATTCGCTTTGCCGATGCAGTCCAAAGAAAATTTGTTCACCTTAATAATGAAAAACCTTTTCACATTGTGCATAGCCTTGATGAAAGTGGTTTTAAAATTGGGCGACATAAACACAATTTAAATATATCAATTGCGTACGACGTTGAAGCTACGCAAATGGCGCAGCTATTTAATATTTTATCGCAAAATCAAAACAGCTTGCGTAACCGCATTTCGACTTCACTAAATTTAATCTATACATTCTTAAAAACTTATTTCATGCAAGACCGGGCGCTTTTGCAATCAGCCGACGGAATCTTCGTTACGACGCCGCAGCAAAGAACGATTTTAGAGCGCTATTATCTTTATCCTGATTTTCACACGTACACTGTTCCCTATGGCATCAACTTAGGAGATTTAACGCCTAAGTCAGAGTCAGAAAATTTTAAACTCAAATTAAACATTCCGGACAATGCCCATATTATTTTAGCGCTTTCGGATTTTACCAGTTTGCACGAAGTGAAGCCGCTTCTAAAAGCCTTTGAAAAAGTGGTACTAAAAATGCCCAACACTTATCTTTTGCTTTTGGGTTCGGGACCCCAGTGGAAAAACGTTGAATATGAAATGTTAAAGTTAGCCCTAGGCAGCCGCGTGCTTATGCCCGGTGCGGTCACAGCCGAAGAAATGCTAGATTGTATTTTATCTTCGCCGATCTACGTTGATTTAAGTTCGCGCTCGACCGGGCTTGAACCCAGCTTGATTGAAGCGATGGCGCAAAAAAAAGTAGTGATCGGTTCTGAGCTTAGCCCCATCTCGGATGTTATTTCGGATGGAGTTGATGGATTTTTAGTCAGACCGGCCGACGTCGACACGCTTTCAATTTTATTAGATAAGCTCATTACCGGAACTGAAATTAATAAAGAGCAAATTGGCGACCGGGCCCGACAAAAAGTGGTCGAGGTTTTCAACCGCCAGAAGATGATCGACTCGTTAATTAACGCTTACAGCCAAATTTTAATCAATTCGGGCCGCTTTAAACACCGCGCAAGTCGTAAGAGCTTCTTTTCAAAATCGAAAACAGCAGTATAATAAAAGTGATTTCAATAACTTAGGGGATTGCATGACGAAGGCCGACCTCATCAATTTTGTATCTGAAAAATCTAGCATCACGCGCGTGAAAGCTGAAGCTGTCGTCAATACCATTTTCGATACAATGGTTGAAGCCCTGATGAAAGACGATCGCATTGAAATTCGCGGTTTTGGTTCATTTGTTAATCGTAAATATGATTCTTATAAAGGCCGCAACCCCCGCACGGGCGAGGTGATCGCGGTTAATGAAAAAAAGCTGCCGTTCTTTAAAGTCGGTAAAGAATTAAAAGAAGAAATCAATAAAGGCCCTGCCGCAAAAGCTTAGTTCGCCATTAATTAATCAACTAGTTAAAAATCTTCTGCAAATTTTTTATGTCTTTCATATTAGTTAAAGCCATAAACAAACGCTCAACGCCAACCGCAATGCCCGCCGACGGTGGCAAACCATAATCAAGCGCGATAAAAAACATATCATCTAGCTCAACCGTGGGTTTTCCCATCAGTTTTTTCTTTTCTAAATCTTCTTGCGCCCGTTGTTTCTGTAAAATTGGATTATTCAGTTCGTGAAAAGCATTTCCGAGCTCAAGCCCCTTCCAGTAAACTTCAAATCTTTCGGCCCAGCCGTCAGCTCCAACGCGAGCTAAAGCTGCTTGGTATGGCGGGTATTTCTCGACGAATACGAGGCGGTCTAAGGGCCATTTATTTTCGATGTGCTCGATAAAAATTAAATAAAAGTAATCATCGATACAGGTGGCCGATTTAACGTCTACATTCAATTTCTGCGCGAGTGATTTTAATTCGGCCTCAGTGGTCATTGGTTTTAAATCAAACTGGCAATACTTCTTAAACAAATCGGGCATCGTAAAAGTTAAAACTTCAAGCGGACGTTCTACTTTCATTTTGTCTGCGATCTGTTCAATCATTTCAATCATATCCATTTTAATGGCCGAAAGCGATGCAAACGAGCGGTACCACTCAAGCATGGTAAATTCTGGACTGTGTTTTTCGGACTGCTCACCGTTTCTAAACACCGGCGCAATTTCATAAATACGCTCGGCCCCCTCGGCCAATAATTTTTTTAAATTCAGCTCGGGCGAAGTGGGCAAATAAAATTTTTGTCGTTTTGAACCTAATTGCAAAGTAGTTTCGAACGGATCTAACGAGGGTTCGGTACCAGGGCATTGAACCAAGGTTGGCGTTTTTACTTCTTGAAATCTTTTTTCATTAAAAAATTGACGTAAGTGAGTTAAAAATTCAAACCACTTTTTCAGTTCGGGCCATTGATCACTACGCGCTCCACGCGCCGTTAAGTTGGGGGCTAATAAGATAACTTGGTTACCTCCCATAATCGCAACTAAATCGCCATCGATCAAAACTTCGCCTCCCCGAGTGTTTTCGTGATCTTTCATTTTCCACTCGGTTAGGTTTTGTACGCCCAAACGCATTTGTTCTACGCGACCCCATCTTAAGGCCCCACGCGGCATTTCGGGGTAGGCGTTCCAATGGGTTTGCAAATACTGATCTCTTGTTTTGCTCATCACAAAAAGATCGCTTATATAGTAAGGCTATGCAATTAGAAAATGCTTCGGCCGAATCTAAAAAAAATATCGATTTTTTAAAAAGTGAATTTAAAAAGTATATGCTTGAGGCCGACTTCGTTGCCTTTAAATCAGTGCGCGAAAAATCACGCGATTATACAATTCGAAATGGAAAACCCGATGATTTTTTCGAATTCACCGACGAAGGAATTTTAATTGAGCTAATGTATGATGGTCACATGGGGTACGGCGCAACTTGTGAATTGTCTGCGGAAGGTATTGCGCACGCCTTTCAAAAAGCAAAACACATGACCGAAGCTTCGCAAAAGCACGCCATGTTTCGCTTCACCGATGCTATCCGTCCGCCATCGAAAGGTCGCTATGAAACGACTCGAACGCGAAAATTAGATTCTTTATCAACCGCGGAAATTTATGACTTCCTTAAAAAAACATCATTAGCTTTGAAAACAAATGATAAAATAATAACCGCTAAATCCGACGTCATGTTAATTGAATGCACGCAAGCCTATCTATCGTCAGCGGGGGCTGAGTTTATACAAGATTTCGACCTCATTGTTAGTTCCTTAAGTGCAACGGCCACTGACGGAAAAGAAACTCAGACGCGCACTTTGAATGGCGGTCGAGGAAATTCAGTTCAGGGCGGGGCGGAGTTTTTTAATTTATCGAAAGCTTTAGAAATGTGTGAACAAATATCTAAAGAAGCGATTGAATTATTGACGGCGCCTAACTGTCCGACCGAAACCTGCGATTTAGTCTTGGCCCCAGATCAGATGTTGTTACAGATTCATGAGTCTATCGGCCACCCGCTTGAGTTAGACCGTATTCTAGGAGACGAAAGAAACTTTGCCGGTTGGAGTTTTGTCCAACCTGAAGATTTTGGTCAACTTCAGTACGGCAGCCCGCTAATGAATATTGTTTTTGACCCCACCGTGGTCAATCAATTCGCCACTTATAAATTTGACGAAACGGGAAACCCGGCCAAGAAAAAATATTTAATTCAAAATGGAGTTTTGAAAGCTGGGCTTGGCAGTTTAGAAAGTCAGGCGCGTTCAAATATCTCGGGCGTGGCTAATGCGCGCTCAAGCTCTTGGAACCGAGCCCCGATTGATCGTATGGCTAATATCAATTTAGAAGATGGAGATTTAACCTTACCGCAAATGTTGGCCGGCATCGAGCGCGGTGTACTTATGACATCTAATAAATCTTGGTCGATTGATGATTACCGTCGAAAATTTCAATTTACGTGCGAATACGGCCGACTGATCGAAAATGGAAAACTTTCGACCGTCGTTAAAAATCCTAACTACCGCGGTGTGACCGTGCCGTTTTGGAATTCGCTTGCGGGCGTAACAAATACAAGTACGGTTGAAACTTACGGCACACCATTTTGTGGAAAAGGTGAACCCAGTCAAGTCATTCGGGTTGGACACGCTTCGCCCTACGCCCATTTCAAAAACATCGAAGTATTTGGTGGTGGTTAGTGAAAAGTTATTTAGCCCAACTTTCCCAAAAACTATTTGCGGATTTAAAATCAGGCGAAGATGTTTCTTTAGAATTGCATTCGGAAGAAAGTGATTTCATTCGCTTCAATCATTCGAAAGTGCGGCAAAATACGGTTATCCGTCAGCACGAATTAACGATTGAATTTCATTTTGAACAAAAAATATATAAATCAACCTCGTCACTGACATTACAATTGGCTGATGATTTAGCGGTACTCACAAAAAAAATTCAATCAATTCGGCAGGCCGTAACGGCGATAGATCCAAATCCGCAATATTTTCAAATGCAAAATAATGGTCAATCAGAAGTTTATAAAAAAAGCCAACGACCTTCTACAATTGAATTAATTTCAATAATTGCAGCAGTTTTTAATGATTCCGACTTAGCTGGCTTGTGGTGTTCGGGGCCCATTCGTCGCGCCGCCATTAATTCAAAGGGGCAGTTTCAATATTTTGAAAATGATTCTTTCTTTTTTGATTACTCGCTTTATAACGGACCGCGCGCGGCTAAAGGTTTTTACTCCGATGAAAATTGGAATGAAGTTGAATTTAAATCTCGCGCCCAACAAACTAAAAACACCTTGGCCTTGTTAAGCCGCGTGCCCGTCAAAGTAAATCCGGCAGCCTACCGTGCCTACCTTGGCCCAATGGCCGTGGCCGAAATATTTGACATGGTTAATGTCTGGCAGGGGTTTAGCCGCAGTGCTTTTGAAAAAGGGTTTGCGCCCCTTAAAAAGTTACATTTAAAAGAAAAAACTTTAACTAAAGACCTTACGATTGCAGAAAATAATTTGCTAGGATTGGCTCCCCATTTTAATTCTCTGGGCGAGATTTCGCCTGAAATTTTGCCGGTCATTGAACGTGGTGAATTGAAAAATTTTCTCGTCAGTTCGGCGACGGCGAAAGAATACAGTTTGCCTTCGAATCAAGCCAGCCCCTATGAAAGTATGCGCTCTTACGAGGTCAAACCCGGCAATCTCGAGCAAAGCGAAATACTTAAAACTTTAGATCGCGGTTTGTACTTATCGAACCTTCATTACCTAAACTGGAGTGACGTTCAAACGGCAAGAATCACTGGTATGACTCGATTTGCTTGCTTCTGGGTCGAAAATGGTGAAATCGTAGGCCCCATTCAGGATTTACGCTTTGATGACAGTCTTTTCAGTATTTTTGGTGACAATTTTGGGAGCTTCACCCGACATCAAGAAATCTTCACGACCACGGCGACTTATCAAAAAAGATCAACCGGTGGATGTAAAGTGCCCGGGGCAATTTTCAACAGTTTTAATTTTACTTCATGATTCTGATTGTGATTCTAAATAGAATGTCCTATAAGAAAATCAACTTCTTAAAGGAGAAACCATGGCTCTAAATAAATTTCAGTCTCTAGTAAAAAAATTCTCACAATCACCTAATGTAAAAAAAGTGATTAAAGATCTTCAAACTCTTTCAACTGATGTACAAAAAGTTGCAAAGACAGTTAACACTGACGACGCTGTAAAAAAGTACAAAGAAATCATGAAGAAAGTTACTCAGCGTGAAGGTCAATTAGAAAAAGAAGTTCGCAAAATGGCCGTTAAATTTAAAGATTCAGCTTCTGAAGTAGAAAAGAATTTAGGTTCTTACAAGAAAATGGCGCTTCAGCAAAAAGAGCGATTTGAAAAAATTCTTAAAGGCAAAAATTTTGCGCCAAAGCAAGGCGCTAAAGCTTCAGCTACGAAAGCTCGCGCCACTTCAACGGTGAAAAAAGCTGCGAAAAAAGCGACTGTAAAACGCTCTGTTCGTAAATAATTGTTTAATTAATCTGAAATCTGCTTAAAAAGATCTCATGAAACGGCTCCCTACTTAGGTTTGGAGCCGTTTGTCATTTAAGACCCTTCACTGCCAGCCCGCCCCTTTTATGATAGTTTCATTCAAACATTCTATCCTTTTAAAACCGAAGGGGCCCCATGGACACGAACCCAACGCTAACCCAACTTTCATCGCAAAATGAATTTCAACGTCGCCACGTCGGGCCCGCATTCGCTGATAAGCAAGCAATGCTAAAAGAGCTGGGCTTTACCCATACCGATGAAATGATGTCGAAGGTTGTGCCTAAAACGATTTTCAATAATGAAAAAATGAATGTGGGCGATGGAATTTCTGAATACGAAATACTGGCGCAGTTAAAAAAAATGATGAGTCAGAATAAAGTTTTTCAAACCTTAATTGGCATGGGTTACCACGACACGGTTACGCCATCTGTGATTCTACGAAATGTATTTGAGAACCCGGTTTGGTATACGGCCTACACTCCCTATCAGCCCGAGATTTCGCAAGGTCGATTACAGAGCTTACTCAATTTTCAGACGATGATAGCGGATTTAACCGGAATGGAAATTTCGAATGCCTCATTGCTTGATGAGGGCACGGCCGCCGCGGAAGCTATGGCGATGGCTTATGCCGTAACGAAAAAAAATAATGTGCAATCATTCGTCGTTCATCCCGATATGCATCCGCACGTGATCGAAGTTTTAAAAACGCGTGCTGAGCCCCTTGGCTTTGAAATGATCATGCAAGACCCGGCGGCTTACGATTTTAGTAAAGAAATTTTTGCCGCGTTCTTTCAATACCCGACTTCATCGGGCTCGGTTGAAAATTATAAAGCGGCCACTCAGAAATTACACGATCATGGGGCCCTCGTAATTGCTTCGGTCGATTTATTAGCGATGACAATGCTAACGCCGCCCGGCGAATGGGGCGCTGATATTGTCGTCGGTAATTCACAACGCTTCGGTGTTCCGCTGGGGTTCGGTGGGCCGCACGCGGCTTACCTTGCAACTAAGGATGTTTACAAGCGATCTTTACCCGGGCGCTTAGTGGGCGTATCGGTTGATAGCCGTGGGCAAAAGGCTTTGCGCTTAGCTTTGCAAACTCGCGAACAACACATTCGCCGCGATAAAGCGACTTCAAATATTTGCACGGCGCAAGTTCTGTTAGCAAATATTGCCGCCATGTATGCCGTTTACCATGGGCCTAAAGGTTTAAAGAAAATCGCCGGGCGTATTCATCGCCTCACTCAAGTGGCCGTAGCGGGGTTGCAAAAGTTAGGATTCAAACCTGAAACTACAAATTACTTTGATACCGTGCGATTTAAAACTGGCGATGCGGCGAATTTAAAATCACTCGCTGAAAAAAATGAAATTAACTTACGCATTTATGATGATGGCGTTGGCTTCTCAATAAACGAAACTGTTAACTTAGCCACGCTCGATCAATTATTTGCAGTATTTAGCAAAGGGCAAGCCGTAAACTTTAAAGCGGCTGATCTAGAAAAAGATATTCAAACCGCAATTCCAAAAGAATTAGTTCGTAAGTCTGAATTTTTAACTCACCCGGTTTTTAATTCTTATCATTCTGAAACTGAATTGATGCGCTACATTTATTCATTACAGAATAAAGACATTACACTTACACATTCAATGATTCCGTTAGGATCTTGCACGATGAAATTAAATGCCGCGACCGAATTGATTCCGGTTTCGTGGCCCGAAATTAATAAAATGCATCCGTTTGCTCCGCACGAGCAAACCAAAGGCTACTTTCAATTGATCAAAGATTTAGAAAATAAATTATGCGCGATCACGGGCTTTGCCGCCGTTTCTTTGCAACCTAATTCGGGCGCGCAAGGTGAATACGCAGGCTTACTGGCCATTCGTGAATACTTCAAAGCAAAAAAACAAACGCACCGAAATATTTGTTTGATTCCCGCTTCGGCGCACGGAACCAATCCGGCTTCGGCCGTGATGGCCGGTTTTAAAGTAGTGGTCACGGCAACTGATGAAAACGGTAATGTTGATGTGAATGATTTAAAAGCGAAAGCTGAATTACATAAAGATAATTTAGCGGCGTTGATGATAACTTATCCGTCGACCCACGGGGTTTTTGAAGAAGGCATCGTTGATATTTGCGAATTAATTCATAAACACGGCGGACAGGTCTATATGGACGGTGCTAATTTAAATGCGCTGGTTGGCGTGGCTCGGCCCGGAAAATTCGGCCCCGATGTTTCTCACATGAACCTCCACAAAACATTTGCGATTCCGCACGGGGGGGGCGGCCCGGGCGTTGGGCCCATCGGCGTTGGTGCACATCTAGCCCCTTATTTACCCAAGCATTCATTAATTAAAGAAGCCGGGCCCGTAACGGGCGTCAGTAGCACGACTTCGGCGCCGTGGGGTAGCGCCAGTATTTTACCTATCAGTTGGTCTTACATCACCATGATGGGCGATCAAGGTTTACGTGATTCAACGGTAACAAGTATTCTGAATGCGAACTACATCGCAAAAAAATTATCAACTCACTACCCGATTGTTTACAAAGGCAAAGAGGGCTTGGTAGCGCACGAATGTATTATTGATATTCGCCCGCTTAAAAAATCTCACAATATTGATGTTGTTGATATCGCCAAACGACTAATGGATTACGGATTTCACGCGCCCACCATGTCTTGGCCGGTTGCCGGCACGCTGATGATTGAACCGACCGAATCTGAAAGCAAAGCCGAATTAGATCGCTTCTGCGAGGCCATGATTGAAATTCGTAATGAGGTCGATGCGTGCCCTGATCTATTAAGAAACGCGCCCCACACGGCCGAAGTATTACTCGCGACCGAATGGAACTTGCCTTACACTCGCGAAAAAGCAGCCTATCCGGTGAAATGGGTTAAAGCGAATAAATATTGGCCACCCGTGGGTCGAGTTGATAATGCTTACGGTGATAAAAATATTGTTTGTTCGTGTCCACCGATAGATGATTATAAGTAGTGAAGAAAAAAGTTTTATTAATCAGGCTTGATAAAATTGGTGACCTTATCTGCACTTTACCCGCCGATGAAGTCATCGATGCCAATGCTTACGATGTAATTTGGGCTTTGCAAAAAGGCATGGGCACCATTTCAGATTTGGACGCCCGTAAGCGCACTTACTTTGAATTAGATAAAGCCGATCCCGAAAAATCAAAATTAAAATTGCGAGAGCTGCTTAAGCAAATAAAACCCGACGTGGCGATTAGCTTTCAAGCGCCGTGGTGGGTGAACTTTGAATTATTTAAAGCCCGCGTGCCCATTCGCACGGGAGTCAAAAGCCAGTGGCATAGTTTTCTGTTTTTAAACAAGGGCCTACGACAAAAGCGCTCGCTCGCGCAAAAGCACGAACTTGATTACAATTTAGAGCTTGTCGCTAAAGCATTTAATTTAAAATCAACGCCCGAAAATTTGCATTTTAAAATTCCGACACCGAAAGATTTCTCGGCGCTATCGAAATTTCAATTGAACCAACCTAACGGAAAAAAATATATCGTTGTACATCCGGGAATGACCGGCTCAGCTCTCAATTGGACGCAACCCCAATATATCCAATACATTTTAGAACAAGCGGCCGCCAATAAAAAAGTTGTTATTACGGGCACGGTGGGCGACGAGCCGTACCTGAATGAGATCAAAGAAAAATTATTATCTCACCCCGATGTCATTTGGCTGCAATCCAAATTAAATTTAAATGAACTCGTGCAAATACTTTCGCAGGCCGAGCATGTCGTTGCGCCTTCAACCGGTGTCGCGCATATCGCGGCTAGCCTTGGAGTTAAGGTTCACGCCATTTATTCACCGGTACGCGTGCACCACCCACGCCGTTGGGGCGCGCGTGGTCCGCAGGTTCGCATTCATTTGCCGCCGGTGATTTGCCCGGGCACACACTCTTGTTTAGGGCCCGCCTGTCCGGCCTTTTTTTGCATGGAGATGGTGAAGATCTAAATGAAAAAACTTGAGCGAAAAACTAAGCGGTTACTAGTTCGGCCGTTTCGGCAAGCCGATTTTAAAAGTTGGAAAAACGCATACAGTTCGCAGCTGCCGCCACAAAATGAATTTGATTGGCATAGAATAAAACCTAGCAATTTAAATTTAAAATTCTTTAATAAATTAGTTAGTAATTATCAATTAAGAAGAAAGTCCGATAAACACTATGCTTTAGGCGTATTTGACAAAAAATCAATGGCCCTTATTGGTAAAATCGATTTGTTAATTACCGCTCGTTATTATTGTCAAAACGCGGTTTTAGGCTATTCAATAATTAATAATTATTGGGGACAAGGCTTTGGTAAAGAAGCTGTCGTTTGCGCCTTGCAAATAGCTTTCAAAGACTTAAATTTGCATCGCCTTGAGGCCGGAATCGAGCTTAAAAATAAACGATCCATTAGTTTAATTAAAGCCATTGGCTTCCGGCGCGAAGGTCATTCAAAAAAAGTCGTTTATAGCAATAAAAAATGGCTTAATTTAGAAATGTATGCAGCCACTTGCGAAGATTTCGGTATCCGTTGGTCGTGGGCCGGTAAGAAAGTAGCTTTTTAATTATGTTCCCCGC
>JACMNA010000132.1 GCA_014378765.1 Bdellovibrio sp.
GGCGTTGGAAAATCTAATACTGATACCGGTATGGATTTAGCAATTAGCAATCAAGAACTCGATTTAAAATATCATCCGTTCTTGAGCAAATTTTACGTCGGCGCCATGTACGGCCAACATAAATTAGTCGGCAAAAAGACGGCAACTTACACGGTGCTAAGTCAATCACGTACAACAACAATTACCGATACCATAACAGCTTCGTATGTGACTCCACACATCGGTTTTACCTGGAAAGCTGACTGGGGATTAACCATCGGTAGGGATTTGGGTTGGCTTGTACCTATTAGCCCAAAAGCTGAAATTAACGAGGGTGACATCACGAGTGATCCACTTTATTCGTCATTGGCGGTTCAAGCCGATTACGTCGAAAATAAAAGAAAACTTCAAGAAGAGTCAGACAAGTACGGCAAAACAAGTTTACCTTATTTAGCTTTACTTCGCGTAGGATGGTTATTTTGAAACAGTTTCACGATCTACTTCAGCATGTCTT
Source organism: Bdellovibrio sp. (assembly GCA_014378765.1). GTDB lineage: Bacteria > Bdellovibrionota > Bdellovibrionia > Bdellovibrionales > Bdellovibrionaceae > Pseudobdellovibrio. The sequence goes on from JACMNA010000132.1 coordinate 494, forward strand.
AGAACATGGTACCGTAAAATCCGATCGCACTGGCACTGGCACCGTTAGTGTTTTCGGATATCAAATGCGCTTCAACTTGCAAGACGGATTTCCTTTATTAACTACTAAAAAACTGCACACACGTTCTATTTTTCATGAGCTGCTTTGGTTTTTAAAAGGCGAAACAAATATTCGCTATTTAAAAGAAAATAATGTTTCGATCTGGGATGAATGGGCCGATGAAAATGGAAACCTAGGCCCCGTGTATGGTAAACAATGGCGCTCGTGGGAGGCCGCCGATGGTCGCACGGTTGATCAAATCTCTAACGTGATTCAACAAATTAAAACGAACCCTGATTCGCGCCGGCATTTAGTTGTCGCGTTTAACCCGTCTGACGTCGATAAAATGGCGTTACCACCGTGCCATGCATTTTTTCAATTCTACGTGGCGAACGGAAAACTTTCTTGTCAACTTTATCAACGTAGCGCCGATATTTTCTTGGGCGTTCCATTTAATATCGCGAGTTACGCATTACTGACTCACATGGTGGCGCAAGTTTGCGGTTTGCAACCGGGCGAATTTATTCACACGCTTGGTGATGCGCACATTTATTCTAATCACATGGAGCAAGTTAAACTTTTATTATCGCGCACGCCGAAAGCACTACCCAAGTTACAGCTGAATCCCGCTATTAAAGATATTTTTGAATTTAAGTTTGAAGACATCCAGGTCTTAAATTACGATCCACTTCCGGCCATTAAAGCTGAGGTTGCGGTTTGATTTTATCTCACATCGTTGCCGTTAGCGAAAATGGCGTCATCGGTAAAGATAACAAATTACTCTGGCATTTTACCGAAGATCTTAATTACTTTAAAAAACGTACTACCGGCAAAGTAATGATCATGGGTCGAAAAACTTACGACTCAATCGGAAAACCTTTACCAAAACGATTTCACATTGTTGTTTCGCGCACCGTGGTTGACTCACTTCATGAACAAGTTAAATACGTAAGTTCATTGAAAGAAGCTTATGCATTAGCTGAAAAACTGACGCTCAGTCAAAATTGGCCCGATGAAGTCATGATCGTGGGTGGTGGCCAAATTTATCGTGAAAGTTTAGCCGATACTGATTTTATTTATCTAACTCGCATTCCCGGAAAATACGAAGGCGACGCCACTTACGATCTTAATTTACCAAAAGAATTTGGTCTAGCTTTCAGCCAATTTAGCGACGCGCATCCAGGCCTACGATACGAAATTTGGTCTAAAGCGCAAACAATCGCCGACGAATCTTAATCGTTCATTAAACGTCAAACTTTTAGCCACAAAATTCCAAAGATAAATTTAAGTCGCAACCGGCAAACGACCGATTCAAGTTTATAAAATGGAGATTTTCATGAGCGATCAAGCCCCCAGCGAGAACGAACAAATGCAAGATTTCAACTCTCAAGAAACTGAATCAACCAGCCAACGCTACGTTACTCAAGAGTTAGCACAACTAGAAGTTTACGGACGCCAAGGCAAAGTTTTTTGCAAGATGGCAAACCTTTCAAGCTCGGGCGCATTTTTTGAAATTATTAATTCTAATTACATGCCACGTGCGGGCGACCTTGTTCGCATCACGGTGTTATTACGCCAAATCAATAAAACTCACGTCTTAGACGCCGAAATCATTTGGTGTAAAGGTTTAGGATTAGGCCTCAATTTCATTAAAAAGCATGAGCTTATTAGAAAGCTTTCTGGGCGCCCCGCGATAATTTAATTACGCCACGCACTACATAAGATGAATATTTAAAACTTTAGTCTAGTTTCTTCCTTTACCATTGGTTCCGAAATGGGTCATGCTAGTGTTTAGTCTAGTAGATGACATTAAGCCATGGAAGGGCCAAAATGAAAAAAAACACAATGCTTTTGCTTTCGATTCTATTCTCGTTCTTTACGCTTTCTTCGGTTCAACAAGCTAAGTCCACCGATCACAACTATTACTGGATGAAAATTACGGCGCACGACAAGTTCGAACGCTCGGTTATTGCAAATCTTGGGGTTGCAATTGAAATTGTAAAAGATGATTACGTCATCGCTTACGGTAACGACCGCGAACTTGAAAAATTAAAATCAATGGGTAAGTTAGTGGCCGCTTCGAACTTGGCGTTAGAACCCCTCGATTTTCCAACTAGCGATGCCGCCTACCATAATTACACCGAATTAGTTGAAGCCATGCAAACTTTAGCGAAACAGAATCCTGATCTCGTACAAATGACTTCAATTGCGAAAACTATTGAAGGTCACGATATGTGGGCCTTAAGAATTACGTCTGACTTTGCGCACGCCGATCAAAAACCGGCGGCAATTTACATGGGGGGTCACCACGCCCGCGAACATCTGTCGGTCGAAATGCCATTGATGTTAGCCCAGTACTTAATTGCCCAGTACCGTGCGAATAATCCCCGAATTGTTGGGTTGGTAAATTCGCGCGATATTCACATTATTCCAACCGTGAACCCCGATGGTATGGAGTACGACATCAAAGACACCTCATACAAAATGTGGAGAAAAAATCGAGCGCGTAACTCTGACGGCACTTACGGCGTAGATTTAAATCGTAACTATGGTTTTCAATGGGGCACGGGCGGTTCTTCAACCGACACTGAAAGCGAAGTTTACATGGGCCCGAAGGCGTTTTCAGAAGTTGAATCGACGGCCATCAAAAATTACATCGAAGCACACGTTAATATCACAACCCTTTTATCTTTTCATAGTTTCTCGAAATTAATTTTATATCCTTGGGGCCATAAATACGACGGAATCGAAAATGAAAAAGCGAAAGCCGTTCACGAAACAATGGCCAAAAAAATGGCGACTTGGAACGACTACGAACCAGGGCAAGCTTCGGGTTTATATATCGCCAGCGGCGACACCACTGATTGGGCCTTTGGCGTTCATCAAATTATTTCATTCACGTTTGAACTTGATCCCGCCAACAGCGGTTTCGGCGGCGGCGGATTTTACCCAGGAGCAGGCGTGATTCAACCGGTGTTTGATAAAAATATCGAGCCCATGCTTTATTTATTAGAGTATGCCGATAACCCTTACCGCGTTCTTAATATAGGCATCGGCCCGATCAAGCCTTAGTATGAATCCAGCCGTTTTATTATTCGGAGGTCGCTCGGAAGAGCGATTGGTTTCGGTGGCTTCGGCCCAAAATTTAATTTCTCATTTCGACTTTGCCGAGGCCTGGTTCATTTATAAAAATGGCGCCATTTCAAAAGTCTCTAAGTCTGAACTTCTAGCTCACCAAAATCCTTTTTTAGCTGAATTCTTACCACCCGAAAAACCATTCGCTGGTCAGATGGCCGAAGCCTTACCGCAACTTACAAACAAAACCGTTTTTTTAGCGCTGCACGGAACCGAAGGTGAAGATGGTACATTGCAGACGGTATTCGAAGAATCGCAAATTGCATTTACCGGATCAGGATCAATAGCAAGTCGAAGGGCTTTTGAAAAAAATCAGGCCAAAGAAATTGTCAGGCATGCTGGACTGACCGTAGCCCCAGAAATTATATTTAATTCTGTGAACCTGCAAAATGAAAATGATCTGGTCAGAAAATTTTTTGAAGCGCATAAAAAAATTGTCGTAAAACCATTAGCTAATGGTTCAAGTATTGGCCTTTATATCATTTCTAATTTACAAGATCTCGAAGCCGCAAGTATGGCCATAGTTAAAGAAAATTACGGCCCTTATTTCGCCGAAAAGTTTATTGCCGGCCGCGAGTTCACGGTTGGCGTTTTACAAGTTGGTTCAGAACTGAAGCCACTAGTGCCTTCAGAAATTATTTTGCAAACTAATTACGCCTTTGATTATCAGGGAAAATATCTCGGTCGCGGCAATACTGAAGTGACGCCCGCTCAGGTAAGCCTTGCAGAAAAAAATCAATTGCAGCAAGCCGCCTTAGCTGCCCATCGCGCTTTAGACTGTTACGGTTACACGCGTACAGATGTAATGCTAACAAACAGCGGCGAAATTGTTTTTATAGAAACAAATACCCTGCCCGGCTTAACTAAGGCCTCATTTATTCCGCAGCAGTTAACCGTCGAAGGTATATCAACAAAAAGTTTTATTAAATCACAATTAGATTTAGCCCAAACCCGATAGGGGCAGCAATGAACCAAAATTCACTTGATCGTCTCAAAATTAGACAGTCTTCTGAGGTCCAAATAAAGGGTATTTGATCCAAGCACGGCCGGTATTTTGTATAACACTAACCTGTGAACATCATCGTCCAATCTCTTATTCTTCTGGTTCTGATGCTCAGCTCGGCTTCTAGTCTGGCAAAGAGCTTTTCACAGTGCATTAGCGGCGCTAATACTTTGCATCGCTTAGAACGTGAAGACACATTGCTTGCTTGTTTTCAATCGCATAAAAATTTTCTTGGGTCAGATGAATGCTTTAATCAAATATCAAAGTTAAAGGTTGCCCAACGCTCGGGTATTTTAAGCGAAAAATTAAAAGGAATTTGCTTCTATGAAGCGTCAATTTTTCAGAACGACAAGCTTTGCCTTAAACGCGCCGATGAATTTCAAAACGGTGAAAATCACGATGAAGCGGTTTTTGATTGCTACAAACAATTTCAAGATAAATTAAGCCAAAAAGCGTGCGTAGAAATAAGTAACAAACTTATTTATCCGGCTAAACGTAATCATCTTTATCAGCACTGTATGAATAATTAAGACAGCTAATTAGGACAGCTAATTAAGACCGATCTTGCGCCACTAGGTGGTAATTTTCGGTAGGTACAATCAGCGGAACTCCGGCCGGAATCAATTTGATTTTTTTTATGCGTTGCCAGTTTAAATGTGGATTCATCAGACGAAACTGTGCCATGCTGTTGTTGTACCAAGTTAATATCTTAGATTTTGGCAAAGTTCGATTGAGCTTATATTCTTTAATTTGCAACTTCTTTGAAGTAAGTAAGTTATTACCAAAAAGACTGACGGCATTTCGTTCGACTTCTAACACCGCAAGAAAACACGCGTAAAAGTTTTTTGAAGCGAACCCCCAGCTGCTCGTGACATTTTCAGATTCGACTAAGTTTTCAATTTTCTTGCTGCCGTTACGATGCACCATTCGGCGCACGCCGGTGAGGCCGTGGTTATAGGCCGTGATGGCTAGTGGCCACGACCCAAGGCCCTTGTAATTATTTTTTAGAATTTGCGCCGCTAACTCAGTCGAATAAAATGGATGATTTCTTTGATCGTAGTTATTCTGAATATAGCCGTAAGGTTTTGCAACCGAAGGCATCAACTGCCAAAGTCCACTGGCGCCCACTTTAGATTGTGCATTGACATTAAAAGAACTTTCTACGAACACGATTCGCGTAAGCTCAACCGGTAAACCCTGTTTTTTAAAAATCATTTCCATCATGGGTAAATAGCGGCCCGATAAAAAAAACGCCTGTTGCATGCGGTCTCTTAACCCCATTTGCAATCGAACTTTTTTATTATCAACAATTTTCCACTTTGATATTAATTCTGCACGACGTTCTCGGATCGCTTTTTCACTTTGTACTCGCTTTTCGCGGGCGTTCAAAATACTGCTTGAGGTGATGGGCGTTAAATCAATTTCACCTAATATAAAAGCCGGATCATCCACCAGGTGAAAAACCCCTTGTGTGGTTGTGTAGTACGCATATATCTTGGTCCAAAACTTAACTCGTTCGGCTAAAGCCTGCGGTGAATCAAATTGTGATTTTTCGGGCAACGTCGAACTGAATTTTTGAACCATTGAAAATCCGGTTGAACAAAGCAATACAAACATCATCAGGGTAAAAGAAAATTTCATCTTTCTATTGTAGACTTGAAATCAGGATCTGATCAAAAGCTTCTCTGACAATCGCTTCATCGCGTGGACCATTGTAGAGGAAACTAAATGTCAGCACAGACCCGTCCTTTCGGCCAGCATAGCCGGCTAGGCTTACAACGCCGTCAAGATATCCGGTTTTAGCGCGCACCCAACCCTGGGCAACTGTATTTTTCATTCGACGTTTTAAAGTTCCATCAACTCCGGCAATCGGTAAGCTTTCTAAAAATGTGGGGTACGTTGTAAAATCATTTTTAAGTGCTAGTAATACTTTATTAAGTGCTTGGGCCGATACCCGATTGTGACGGGTAAAACCTGATGGATTAAAGACCTCCACATCTCGCGTGGTTAAACCTATGTGGCTTAGCTCGGTCCGAATGACATCGACACCTTCTTTTAACGAAGCGTTGGTTCTATTCTCAGAGGCCGCTAGATTTTTAGTGAACATTTCGGCCACAAAATTATTCGAAAATTTATTCATGTCGGCTAAAATATAAGACAAATTTTTGCTTTCAACCGAAACAATTAAATCAGTACCCGCCGGTACTTTACCCGCGCGAACCTGGCCTTTTATTTCAATGCCACGTTGTTTTAAAAATAATTTTAAATTAATGCCAGACCATAATTCGGGATCGTTAATACTTTTAAAAATTCCTTTTTCGGGCGCCCCGGCCTGCACTTCTCCACTGACGCTAATCCATTTTTCTGAATTTGAAATCGACACAACTAGTTCTTTTTTTGTGGCGCCCGCGACAGTTTTAGTTGAATTACGTAATTCAAAGTGTCCATTATCAGGATCAATGTATACTTTTGCGGCTTGACCCGCGGTGCCCGGACGAACAAATACGTTAACAGCATTCCAATTAAAACTCATGGCCCCAATCGGAGAATCATAAGCGCGGTCTACCCGCTGATCTTCACGGCTTTCGTCAAATCGAATGTGATCAAATCGCGTATCATCAACCACTAAGTCACCCGGCACTTCGGTAATGCCTGAACGAGTAAGTTCGTTAGTTAAATACCACATATTTTCAGACACAAACCCAGGGTCCCCGCCGCCCTTCAAATACATATTTTTTTTATCAAAATAAACATTGGTGTGAAATTTAAAACCTAAGGGAAATTTTTTCAGAACCGCGTAGCTGGTTAAAATTTTTGAAACCGATGCCGGAATTTTTTTCTCGTACGCATTAATTGACACGACGTCATCTTCATCATTTTTTATTTGTAGACTTAAGTGGCTTTGCTCGATGCCGTGCTTTTTTAAAATTGTCGCGGCCGAGTCATTCTTGGCAATTTTAACTTTCGATTTTTTAGCTTCAGCTAGACTAAAGTTTAATAAGACAATTACAAATAAGACTAGTTGCTGCGCGATTTTTTTTTGAGATTTCATTTTACCAAGTATACCGGCACAATACAGACATGAAAAGAAAAGATTGGATTATTGTAATCGGAGTTTTGATTTTTATTGTGGTTATCGATCAAATCACAAAAATTTGGGCTTCCGGCATTACCGAGCGCAATTACGGTTTCTTAAAGTTAATTCTTATTCATAATCATGGCGCCATGTTAGGCCTGTTTGCCGATTTACCCGCGGTATTGCGTATCGTAACGCTATCGACCAGCGGGGTTTTTATTTTAAGTATCTATGCTTTGGTCCAATACTTAATTCCGTTACGTATTTTGCCATTACGCTTAGGGCTTTCTATTTTAGTCGGCGGTATTTTTGGTAACGTGTTAGATCGGATTTTGTACGGATATGTTATCGATTTCATTGCTGTTCGGTTCGGAAACTGGAATTCACCCATTTGGAATGTCGCCGATGTAATTCAATGGATCGGCTACGCCATGATCGTCTACTCAATTATGAAGTACGGCGAGCAACTTTGGCCCAATAATAACATTCGTAAGACTTTCTGGGTGAATAAGAAATTTCAAATAAAGTACGCCAGTCTTTTTACTATCACCGGATTATTTTTAACTTTGATCAGCGTGGTTTTTTCTTACACCTATTTAAAAGTAACTATTCAAGAAATAGCCGGCCCCAACCAAATATTGATCGACCGTTTCGCGCAACCGTTTTTAATTAGTTTTTTAGTCTTAGCCCTGAGCTTTTCAATTATTCTATTCACGGTAGGTAAAATGATTTCCCATCGAATCGCGGGCCCCCTGTTTGCGTTTGAGCGTTTTTTAAATGATGTGCTTCAAGGCAAAGGGCTTTCAAAACAAGGCGCCGCACTTAAATTAAGAGCCGGTGACGAGTTTAAGCATTTAGAAGAGCTGGCTGAACAAATTAAAAATAAATTAATTAAAATGAACTCCGAGAAAACCGTCGAAGTGGTTGAGTATAAAAATGGACAAGAATCTGAGTAGCAAATTAACTAGGATCGTAATCTAGAATTTTATCTAGATAAAATCTTTTACGTTGAAAATCAAGTCCACACTCAGCGTGAATGTAGTCACCATCCGGATTTCTAACAATACCCATAGGCTTAATCGGACGGGGCTTCCCTTTGGTCTGCCCACCTTCGTATACAATATTAATCGATTTATTTTCGACAATGGCACGGGCTAAAGATAGAATTTTCTGATCTTGCGATGACCAAATTCGATATTTATCCCAGTTAATTTCTTTTTTTTGCACTTCTAGCACCCGGTTTAACGAAATATCTTCACCCAACTTTTCACACGATTTAAAGAACACCTGTAAGCATGCGTAAGCGTCATCGTAAGCCCGATGCGCCGAACCACCCGTTAAGTTAAGCTCTTTAACTAAAGTTTGCAGTTTATGATTAGTCGTCGTTAATAGTGCGCGTGCTATAAGGCTCGTACACATTTGCAAAGTATTCGGAAAGGGCAACCCGGCTTTTTCAATTTCAATCGTTAAAAAACCAAGATCGAAGGGCGCATGGTGAGCTAACAGAATAGAGCCATCAATAAATTCACAAAACTTTTTAATTTCGCTTTTCATCGCGGGTGCGTCAGCAACCATTTCATTTGTAATACCATGAATGCGAATATTGTCTGGAAGCATCGGGCGCGACGGCTTGAGCAAAGTCTGAAAGCGTCCGACAACTTCGCCCTGGTACCACTTCACCGCCCCAAGTTCTACGATCTCGGACTCTAGCGGATAAGCACCACTGGTCTCGGTATCGAAAGCAACGATGGGGTATTGATGAATGGTCTGCTTTAAATCGAATGGCATCAGATTAAATTACTTGAAGTGTGTCTAAAGGTCTAGCTTAAGATTGCAAGCTATCCAGATTAAATTAAAATAAACAGATGTATCGCCAAATTCTTGTTTCTTTATCTATTCTATTTATTATTTCGACTTTAATTTCTTTCTCGGCTCACGCGCAAGATAAAAAAGCGTCAGGTACGACACCTACATATAAATTAGCGGGCTCAACGCGCTTAGTAAGCGAATTTATCGATCGTGGTTTATCGATGAGTGATCACAACCCGGCAATGAATGCTGATTTTCTTTTTGATTTAGGATCACAATTTAGAGTCGGGTTTTGGGGATCAAATATATCAAATTTGAATCGAGTTGATGATAATTTTTGGTTTAAATTAATGGGAGAAATCCACATTGATATTCAGGCCGCATCTACCTTACGAATTTACATAAACGATGACCACTTTTATAAATCTAACGAGCGTAACGGCCAAAGCCTGGGTGGCAAGTTAGAGTACTTACTTTACACCGGACAGCTCGAATACATGACAAATTACGAAGGCACGCACACCGGTGGCGTTTATATTAACTTTGGCAAATCAAAGTATGTTAAAACTGATTTGCGCGTGGGCGGAAAATTTGGCTACACCATTCAGTCTGCAAATAATCATACAAATTACGTCGATGTAAAAGCCTTCACTAATTATCAATTTACTTCAAATTCACTTTTTGAATTGGGGCTTACCTTGACCACGGAAGGTTCACAGTTTGGAACCCGCGGGAATCCCGCGATTTACGGGATGATTGAATTAGTATTTTAAATACATAAAACTATTAGTTCGAGATTGTCGTTGATTCAATACCCGATGAC
>JACMNA010000133.1 GCA_014378765.1 Bdellovibrio sp.
AAATACTGCCTATTAGTAATATTATAGCCATAATACGCTTCATTTTAACCCCTGATAGATCTTAACTGATTTTAATGAAAGCCCATAGATGACCAAAGGGCCAAATTTTTTCGTACCTGCCAGCCCTCAATTTGCATTCATCGAATACAGACAGCTGGTAAGGAGTTTAAAGTGGAGCAGAGAGAAATCATTGGCGGATTTACAGAACTAAAGAAAATATTAATTTCGACATACAGTATTGAAAAAGATCTGATTTATTTAAGGCTATACTTTTCTAAGTCAGAGCGTGAGCTGATCATGCACGACTATGAAGGTCACAAAAAGTTGTACCTCCTCTGCCATAATATACACGAGAAAACGATTAGAAAAGCCCTGCTCGGCCACGCGCGAGCGTTGGTATTGGAGTCTCTAAGCCACCAATCGCCAATGGAATTTTTAAATAACAATTTTCTGTTAAGCGGATCTTTTCTTTTTTAGGTCTTGTTCTAATATTTCGCCCTTCATTACGCCCATTAATTCCTGAAAAGCTTCTTTTATTTCTTCGGGTGTCATCGGCTTATGCGGTGGGCCTTCGTCGGCCCAGCCGTGCTCCCAATCAGTTGTTCGAGTCTTGTCACGCCATATGGCTGACAAAAAACCCGTCCGGTCGAGTCGAACTAACAATAGGTTCATATGATTTTCATTTTCTCCGATTTCAAACCATTGAGACTTCTCAATAATTGTACGCCCATGGATATTCATTGCCCGGCAACTTTCGAAGTAACAAAGATCTATTACTTTAATTATATTGTTTTCTAGAGTTTCGAAATAAAAGTGCAAATTGATTCCGAAGTTTGATTCGAAATTATCTTCAAGCTCTTCGAGTAGCAAATCGTAGAAGTCTTGTTCTTTAAATTGTTGGCCAACGAGTTTTGCGAAATCCATGATTCCATATCGGCCAAATCTGCATGTATTATAAATTAATTGGGGCTGGACGAAAAACCAGGTCTACTACTCGTTAAAGATTTCGTACTGCTCGGTATGGTATTTCGGTTCAATCTTAAATGCGATCGATCGCCCGATTCGCTTTTCTAACGCCTCGAGTGCTTCAGATTCGCTTTCGTAGACCCAGTCAACAATTTCTGAATGACAGTGTACAATCACGCCAGGTTTTTTTGACTTTTCGACTAAACTCACTTCACGCTCAAGTTCGCGGAAAATTTCGTTAGCAATGGTGTTTTTACGTTTAATGTAACCTTTGCCGTCACAATAAGAACACGGTTGGCACAAAGTTTTTACTAAACTCGGTCGAATGCGCTTACGGGTCATTTCGACTAAGCCCAATTCAGACATCGACATGATGTTGGTACGGCTGCGATCTTTTTTTAGTTCTTCTTCAAGTGCCAACATAACTTGTCCACGGTGAACTTCTTTTTCCATGTCGATGAAGTCGATGATGATGATTCCGCCGACGTTTCGCACTCGCAATTGGTGAGCGATTTCTTTTACTGCTTCTAAGTTTGTTTTTAAGATGGTGTCTTCTAAATCTTTTTTGCCAACGAAGCGTCCGGTGTTCACATCGATAACGACCAATGCTTCTGCTTCGTCGAATACGATGTACCCGCCTGATTTCAACCATACTTTTCGTTCAATGGCGCGCGAGATCTCCAAGTCGATGTCGTAAAGGTCAAAGAGTGGTTTTTTTTCTTCGTATAGAATAATATTATGACGATACTTCGGCATAAGTTGCGTCACAAATTTTGAAACTTTTTTGTAAACCTCGACGTCATCGACCCATACCGTAGAAACTTGTTCGCTCATTAAATCGCGAAGCGCGCGAAGCTCAACGTCGAGTTCGGCGTGCACCAGGCCGGCTGACTTTTTCTTTTCGTAATTTTTTTGAATTTCTTTTCCGAGACGGTCTAAATAATCGATGTCGGCGCGTAAAGCTTCTTCGCTGGCGCCTTCTGAGGCGGTGCGAACGATGACTCCCCCGGCTGGATTAATTTTTTGAATTATTTTTTTTAATCTTTCTTTTTCATCTTCGTCTTCGATTTTTCGTGAGATTCCCGTGTGCTTAACGTACGGCATGTATACGATGCCTCGGCCTGGTAATGAAATGTGCGTCGTGATGCGGGCGCCTTTTGTGCCGAGCGGATCTTTCGCAACTTGCACCATGAGGTGTTGACCTTCTTTAATTAAATCTTGAATCGGAGTTTTAATTTCGCGTGACGGTCTGACTTCATCAACTTCGTTACCTGAAGTGTTGTTGTGGGATTCATCGTCTTCTTCAAAAAACTCGCGGCCCTCTTCAGTTAAGATATCGCCGACGTAAAGAAACGCAGCCTTATCTAATCCGATGTCGACAAACGCGGCCTGCATGCCCGGTAAAACGCGAGTGACAACCCCGCGATGCACGGTTCCGACTAGGGTGGGAGAAGTTTTACGTTCGATTTTAAGATCCATGAGAGTGCCGGCCTCGACGTAAGCCACGCGCGTTTCTAGAGGACGCACATTAATTAGAATTTCTGCTGCCATAAAACCTCATAAATCTCAAATTGACCGCTATCTAGACGATCGACTTGTTTAAAATCTCTTCAGTCATACCGAAGAATAGATTGATAAGCAAATCTCGCCTGAAGCGAAATTTGTATAACTGGAGATGTAATGGCAACAATAGACGATCTTTTTAGACTGATGGTCGAACAAAAAGCCTCAGATTTGCACTTAACAAGTGGTGCGCCTCCGTTTTTAAGACTGCACGGCAACATGGTGCCGCTGAATTATAGACATCTCAGCAATCAAGACGTGCAAGGCCTTATTTTTGAAATATTAAGTGAGAAACAAAAAAAATCTTTCGTTGAAAAATGGGAGCTTGATTTTGCTTACGTCGTTGAAGGCCTTGGTCGCTTTCGTTGCAATATCTTTATGCAAAGAAAAGGCTTAGGCGCCGTTTTCAGAACTATTCCAGAACAAATTAAAACGGTGCAAGAGCTGAACCTACCCGCTTCAATTATTGATTTAATCGACTGTGATCGCGGACTTATTTTAGTTACCGGCCCCACGGGTTCCGGAAAATCGACTACGCTCGCGGCGATGATTCAACATATTAACGCCACTCGTGAAACTCATATTTTAACGGTTGAAGATCCGATCGAGTTTGTGCATCCCAATTTAAAATCTTTAGTCAATCAACGTGAAGTTGGTTCACATACGAAAACATTTTCGAATGCATTGAAGGCAGCGCTACGTGAAGATCCAGATATTATTCTAGTCGGCGAGCTTCGTGATTTAGAGACAATTTCATTGGCACTAACGGCGGCCGAAACGGGTCATCTAGTGTTTGCAACTTTACATACAAGTTCTGCGGCTAAAACAATTGATCGTATCATTGACGTTTTCCCGTCAGGGCAACAGGGCCAAATTCGAACTATGTTGGCTGAATCGATTCGTGGAGTTGTGGCGCAATCACTTTTTACAAGAGCCGATGGCCAAGGGCGCGTAGCCGCGTTTGAAATTATGAAGGGCACTAAAGCAATTTCTAATTTAATTCGTGAAGGTAAAATTCACCAAATTCCGTCGATTATTCAAACAAGCTCAAGTCAGGGTATGATTCTTTATGAAAAGTACGTTGAAGACCTAGTTAAAAAAGGATTAGTAACCGCTGCCGATGCGAAATCTTTTCTTGGTAAAGAAGAACCTTTCGCGCCGACGACTCAAGCTGGCGGAAAAAAAGCCTCTTAATTACACTTTTTTGCAACTGAAAGATTGATTGAAATCATAAAAAGCCGTAGCTTAAAAAACTATGGCGAAACAGATAGACTTAACCAAACCACAAAACTTAGCAAAATTTATTGATCACACGCTTTTAAAGCCTGAGGCCACTAAGAACGATGTTAGAAAGCTCTGCGAAGAAGCTTTAGAAAATCAGTTTTACGCCGTTTGCGTTAATTCGTGGATGGTAACAACTTGTCGTGAAATTTTGCGAAGCACAAAGATTAATGTAGCGACTGTGGTTGGCTTTCCGCTAGGGGCCGTAGAAACTTCGGTCAAAGCGTTTGAAACCACGCGCGCCCTTAATTTAGGTGCGGATGAAATTGATATGGTATTAAATATTGGCGCCCTTAAGGCAAAAGATTATGGCTACGTTGAAAAAGAAATTCAATCAGTCGTGCGCGCCGCTGAAGGCCGAACCGTTAAAGTTATTTTTGAAACTTGCCTTTTAACTGAAGACGAAAAAAAACGCGCCTGTGAATTAAGCCTTCACGGGGGAGCTCACTTTGTAAAAACCTCGACTGGGTTTAGCACCGGCGGGGCGACAGTTGAAGATGTTAAATTAATGGCGGCGCTTGTGGGTTCTAAAGCACACGTAAAAGCCAGCGGAAGCATTCGCGATTATTTGACTGCCGTGCAAATGATAGAGGCTGGCGCCACTCGTCTTGGCACAAGCTCTGGCGTCTACTTAGTTAAGGGTGAAAATGCTACCAGCCGAACTTATTAAGAAAAAAAGAAATGGCGAAGGGCTAACGGCCGAAGAAATTGAATTCTTTATTCTTTCTTATACAAAAAATGAAATTCCTGAATATCAAATGTCGGCCTTACTTATGGCGATTTACTTTAAGGGCATGACCAATTCTGAAACCGTAGCGTTAACTAAAACTATGCTTCATTCGGGAGTTGTCGTTGATACAAGTCGCATCGATGGTTTTAAAGTTGATAAACATTCAACGGGTGGCGTGGGCGACAAAACAAGCTTAATCTTGGGCCCCATCGTCGCAGCGGCTGGAGTTTATGTGCCGATGATTTCGGGGCGCGGCTTAGGTCACACCGGCGGAACATTAGATAAATTAGAAAGTATTCCCGGATTTAATACGCAATTATCATTAGAAAAATTTGTCGATTTAACAAAAAAAATTGGCACGTGTTTTATCGGTCAAACCAAAGAAATTTGCCCGGCCGATAAAAAAATATACGCGCTACGCGATGTAACGGCCACGGTTGAAAGTCTTCCGTTAATTTGCGCTAGCATTATGTCAAAAAAGATGGCCGAAGGTATTGATGGGCTTGTGCTTGATGTTAAGTTTGGCTCGGGTGCCTTTATGAAAAATATTGATAAGGCTCGCGAGCTTGCAATGGCATTGATGAACATTGCTAAAAGTTACGATAAGCGAGTCTTAGCATTGCTTTCATCAATGGAGCAGCCTTTGGGCCGCTATAGCGGAAACGCTTTAGAAATTTTTGAGTGCGTTGAGATCATGGAAAATAAAACCCATTTTAGCCAGGCCGGGCGTGACCTTTACGCTGACACTCGTGAATTATCATTACAACTTTCGGCGCACATGATTCATCTGGCGGGCAAGACTTCAAATTTTGAAGATGCCTATGGATTGGCAGAAAAAATACTTAAATCTGGCGCCGCTCTTAAAAAATTTGAAGAGATGTGCGTTGAACAATCGGGTCGCTTACATGAATTGAAGATGCCCGAACAAAAAGTTGAGTTAATTGCGACGACCAACGGGTTTTTAGCAAATTTCGATGTCGAAAAAATTGGATTGGCTGGCATTATCCTACGCGCCGGACGCAAAAAAACTGACGATATTATTCATCCTACGTCGGGCGTTGAGTTTCACGCCCAACTTGGTGACGCTATTAAAGCCGGAGACCTTATTTATACTATTCACGGGGATGAGCCTGAACGCTTTGCCGGAGCTTATGAAATGCTAAGCAAGTCGTTTCATATTTCCTTGCAAAAGCCGCATGAGCACGTTTTGATTAAAGAAGTATTGAGGTGACGACATGGCGGTAATTGAAAAACTGACTGAGGCCGTAGGATTTTTAAAGTCTAAAACAAAGATGAAGCCGCGCGTGGGAGTCATCTTAGGTTCGGGCTTAGGTCACTTTGTTCAGCATATGAATGTTGAAGTTACAATACCGTTTCGCGATGTTCCTTATTTTATACCTCCCACGGTTGATGGCCACTCTGGCAATTTAATTTTCGGAAAAATTGGTGAAGTTGATTTAGTAGTTTTGCAGGGACGTCTTCATTATTATGAGGGCCACACCATGGAAACCGTTGTGTTTCCGGCGCGCGTGATGGCTTTATTAGGAATTGAAATTTTAGTTGTTACCAATTCTGCGGGTGGATACGGCGATGGAATGAACCCGGGTGATTTTATGGTTATTGAAGACCACATTAATCTCATGGGTAACAACCCTTTAATGGGGCCGAATATTAAAGAATTAGGGCCGCGCTTTCCAGATATGACGGAAGCGTACGACCTTGAAATGATTGCCATTGCCGAAAGAATTTTTAGATCTCAGAAAACTTTTTTTCATAAAGGCATTTACGTGGGCGTTACGGGCCCCACTTACGAAACGCCTTCAGAAATTAAAATGTTTAAAGCGATGGGCGGTAAAGCCGTTGGCATGTCGACCGTGCCTGAGGTTATCGCCGCAAACCATTTGGGTATTCGCGTTGCGGCCATTTCTTGTATAACTAACTTAGCGGCTGGAGTTTCGCAAAATAAGTTGACCCATGCCGAAGTAACCGAAACCGCTAAAAAGGTTGAAATGAAGTTTTGTTCTTTTTTAACCGAATTTGTAACGAAAATTTAACCTTTTTCACACCTACGCCTAGCTTTGACTAGACCTCTTCTCGACTCATAATAATACATAATTCCTCCGATTTATTAACCAGAGCACGGTTAATAATGGTTCTTACAACAAGACCAAGACGGTCTTGAACGGAGTTCGCATGGACGCGATTCGAATCGGTTTACTAGTTTCTTTAAGTCTAATTGGCGTAGCATGCAGCCAATCAAAAACTTCTGAGTCGGTGTTTCCGAACAACGCGCAGGCCTTGTGCGGCGGCGGTGCCGCATCCGTCAGCCAAGAAAGATTTATTGTTCAGTGGGAAGATGGCCGCTTCACCGTTGAAACCGATAGCTCGGCCGAAAAATTTCGATCAGGTTTTGTAAAAAAGAAATTGTCTTTAATAAAGCACGTTGATCACGACGTACAGGTTCACCTAAGCCCAGCTGATACAATTTCACAATCTGAAGAGCTGCAAGCTATGTCAGGCGGTCTTAACTGGCAAATTACAAATATAAAAGCTGATCAACTTTGGGCTCAGAACATTAACGGAGAAGGTATTATCGTTGCAGTCGTTGACGGAATGGTAGATGTGAATCATCCCCAATTGCGTCCAAATATTTTAGTTAACAACAAAGAAATTCCTAACAATGGGCTTGATGACGACGGCAATGGGTTTGTCGATGATTACATGGGCGTGCAAATTAACGTTGAAACTAATGATCCTGCAAAAAATACCCATGGCTCACACGTCGCAGGTATTATTGCCGCCGACTCTTCATCTGGCGGCGCGATTGAGGGAATCGCTCCGAAAGCAAAAATTTTGCCAGCACAATTTATTGGTAATAATGAAGCTGGCTCTATTGGTGATGCAATCACGGCAATGAATTACGCGGCCATGAGGGGCGCAAAAATTATTAACATGAGCTGGGGTCTGCAGTCTTGCGATAACTTGCCAACGTTGCAAGCGGCCCTTCAGCAGTTATCCAATAAGGGAATCTTATTAGTTACTGCGGCCGGCAATGGCGACCGCAATCACGTCGGATACAATACTGATTTTTATCCGATGTATCCTGGAGCGTACAATTTGTTGAATCAATTGAACGTGGCCGCTTCAACCGCCAACGATTTTTTAACGGGTTTCTCGAATTACGGTGTTCGCACGGTGCATGTCGCGGCTCCTGGTAATTCAATTTTTTCTACCGTACCCGGAAATACTTACGCCGAAAAAAGTGGAACAAGCATGGCGTCTCCCGCCACGGCTGGTGCGGCGGCACTTATCTGGAGCGCAATACCATCGGCGACCGCAACCCAGATCAAGCAGGCCATCATGAGAGGGGTCGATATTATGCCCGGCTCAAACACCGAGTTAACAACTCGTGGCCGCATCAACGTAAGCAAAGCCTACCTTGAGCTTAGAAAAATAACGGGCCAGTAATTTAGTGAAAAACACCATTTTTGCTTTTTTATTATTTTCTTTTTTTGCAGTTAGTTATTCTAACGCTGATGAAATATTTTTTTCTTTATCGACCGAAGCCCAAAACTTTTATTTGAATCCGCAAAATAGCGCCAACCTGTTTGGTCGCGTTGACTTGCAAAGCAAAGGTGCTTATCGCTTTACGCGATCTTTGCAATTCAAATTAAACGCTACGGTCAACTCTGTATTTATGAATAAACAAGATCAGCAGCAAGTCGTTTTTAGTCCGCAGCAGTTTGGTTTTTTATATTCTAAAAAAGTATTTGATTTGCATATTGGCGGATTTACTTTTGCGCCAGGAGGGGCCGCCATCAATAATATTTTTGGTGTAATTAATTCGGTTGATTACCGGCAGCCCTTTAATTCAAAAGCTATCGGTTCATATGGCGCGCTATTGACCTTGCCGCTGGATGCGCTAACGGTGAAGTTGTTTTATATTCCAAAAAATTCAAAGTCGATTTTACCTGATACGCAGTCGCCGTGGTGGCCGCGCACAGAGCAGCTTCCCATTAGAAATAACGGCGGCACTTTTATTATTCCTGAAAATATGTCTTATGTGTATAAAACGGATGAAGAATATAAGAAGCCTTTCGATAACAATTTTGGCGGCAGCCTTAAATATTCATTCTCGATGTTAGATTTACATCTGTTCTATTTTTCGGGCGCCCACCAAATGCCAAAAATGTCTGCCAATCCGAATATTACCGGAATATCGCTGCAACCGGTCGTTGGCATTATTCAACCCCCGGTCGAGCTCGGTAAACTTTGGTATCGATCAGAACATATAGGAGCCGGTACAACCTTTGTTCTAGCCGACTGGATTACAAAAGTTTTCTGTAAGCAGCAAACTGACTACCTGGCGACCGAAGAGCGTTACCCCTCTTGTACTTTTACGCTTGAGAATAGTTTTGCCCTAGGGGGCGTTTCAACACATTATTTTTTACAAAGTAATCGCACGTGGCGGGCTTCATCGACCACGACTGAAATTGAAACCTTAACCGGCTTCTTTGAGAAATCATTTTTGATTGGTTTTTTGACTGACATGGATACAAAGGGCACCGTCAGCGGCGCGGTCATTTACAACGAAAAAAATCCGGCGTGGATGACATCACTCAGCTACGAATACCGTTTATCTGATCAAATGAGATCTAAATTAAGCCTGAACAGCATTTTCGCTTCGGGAGACCCGCTGGCGAAGGCTTACGATCAAACCGATAATGCTGTCTTGATGTTAACGTACGACTTTTAATTTAAACTCATAATGATCGCGTCGGGACTTATCAGTTTAACTGAAGTTTTTTGTTTAAAAAAACCAAAAGCGTCCTTTTTGCTTAAAACTTCAAGCGTTGTATTCATTAAACTCTGCAAAGCTTTCTTTAATGTATTTGAAGAGATGTAGCTTGAGCGCCCCGACCAGCTCGTGAAGCCTGGGTCTTGTCGCAAGTCAAAGTTAGATAAATACGCCGAAACCTCAAGGGGCTTGATTGAAACTAAGCCCGAAGCGTACGCTAGATTTTTATTGTCACCGGCGGCCCAAGACTGCAATTCAATGCTCATTTCTAAATTTTTTAAATTTGTAATGGCCACTTTCTTGACTCGGTTTTGGATTGTCATTTCAAAACATCGATTAAGACTACGAAGCGCAGGCCAAACAAAAAATTGTACAAATCGCGAACAGGTCAATCGATCAAGGCCTGAAGTTGTTTTTGATGAAATAGTTGCGCTAGCCAAATATTGGTTAAGCGCCGTTTTCAGCATCGTTTCAATGCCCGACTTTTTAACTAGTAAGCTTGGCGTCGTTGAGCGGCCTAACTCGGCTAGTTCACTGGCTTGAAATAAATTTACAACATCCGCGCTAGAAAAAAGCCAGAGATTACTTTTTTCATCAAAAGAATGTGATGGCGCTTGGCTTAAATTCAAATTTTTTGCGTAGGCTTCAATTTGTTGGCCTAGTTTTTCATTAATGACTTTATCTAAATTGGCATTCACAAGGTTTTTGATTCCATCCAAGATGAAGCTTTGCTGGATTAAGTTTTTTATTTGTACTTTAATCTCATCTTCTAAGCCGGGGATTTCATTACACCCGACTAAGGTCGTAGAAATTTCAGTGTTTGATAGATCCCACACAATGGCGGGGGACGTGGCGTGGCCTTGCTGAAATAAAACGTCAGCGGAGATGCTGTTGCGATTATTCAACTGAAGCTGCGCTTCTTGGCACTGCATATTATAGGTCATGGTTGCTACGCCAAAACCAATGTCTTGGCGAATCGCAATAACTAAATTTAGGTTGTGAGCGGCAGCCGAAGCGTTTTGAAGCTGCATTTGCAAGTTAAGTGCGTTGGGTTGAGCGTTACTAATCGACTTCATTTGCAGTTGAACGGCCAGGTCGATTCGTTCTGATACGACTTGAACGCGACCATCGCTTGATTGCGACTGAAAGCCAGGTAATGAATCGCTAAAATTAAAAGATTGTGTTGAAAACGTCTCTTTAACTTTTGAAATCAATTTGGCAAAGGGAATGAACGCCACGGCTTGGGCTGGTAGCGACTGGGGAAGCGTTTCGGCATAGAGAACTGGACTCACCACTAGAGTAGAAAAGGCCGAAATAAAAGATGTGAAAAGTAACTTCATTCGTAATTTCATATACAAACTTTTCGGTCGATTCGGCCTGGGGCTAAACCTTAAGGTCAGACTATTTTGTAACAATCTTAACAATAAAGATTCTAAAACTGTCGTTGTTTTTAACAGTGTCATTTCGATGGTGTGTATTCTTCTTTTTGTGTTTGGAGTTTATACAAGTCTACAAACAAAAACTGAATTTTCGATGAAGCAATTTTACCCTTCGGATCACCCGCTTCTGTTAGAAGAAGAAAAAATCGCACAGCTTTTTAAAATTGAAAAAAACCTATCAGTTATTGTTTTGCTACAAACCAAAAACAAGGGCAGCTGGTTAGATAATACGGCTTACAATGATTTAAAAACTTTGACCGAAGCTTTTCAGAAAAATGAAAAATTAAAATCTGTTATTTCGCTTGCCACTTTGCAGGGCGCGCAAGACTCAGGCGCACAGCTTGATGTCGGTCCTTTGTTTGAAAATCAAACATTAAAAAATCGTCAAGCCATTTCTAATAAGCATCCATTCGTTAAGCCCCATCTGTTGTCTAAAGCAGAATCGTCGACTTTGCTGGTGCTCAATCTAAATCCGGCATCGCCCATTGAAGTTAATAAATACACGGAAAGCCTAAAAGATTATTTTAAAAATAATTTTAGCAATTATGAAGTTAGCATTGGTGGCCTAAGCGTACTTCAAGCTGACATGAGTTACCTGCTTAAGCGTGAGCTATTCAGATCTGTATTTATCGGACTTTTACTTTTTGTATTTGGCTTGCTGATCATTTACAAGAAGCCCATGGCCGTGCTTTCAGTTTTAACGACCCTAGTTTTCGTTAACATCGTCATATTAGGATTTTTAGCTTTTTTTAAAATTCCACTGAATGTATTATTGTCAACTTTACCAATTTTAATATCTCTTTCAGTTATATCTTTAGTTATTCATATTCAGGGGCACTTTAATAAGTCTAAAAACATTTATGCGACCTACAAAGATCTTTTTTGGGAAAACTTGCTGGCCGTTCTAATTTCGGGCGTGGGCTTTTTGTTTCTAAAAACATCTTCGTCGCAATTAATTCAAAATTATGGAATGATTGTGGCCATTTCGTCTTTTTCAGCGTGGTTATTAACGCATTTAGTTTATTGGCCCATTTCGTTTTTATTCAATAGTACGGATTTTAGAGATTGGCTGCTGAAGCCGGCATACTGGGCGCTTTGGTCATTACGTCACCGTAGAAAAATATTACTTGCCGGCTTAGTCGTTTTCATTTTAGGTGGTTACAGCGTTACAAAAATTAATTGGAACGCGCGCGCCTTAGATGATTTGCCTGAGCATCAGAATACTCGCAAAACGACCGAGTTTATGGATAAAAACTTTGGCGGAACCCTAGACATGAATTTTGTGGTGCATCGACCGTTAGAAAAACTAAACTGGAATCAAGCTCGTAGTATTAAAAAATTAGATATTGCTTTAGACGAAATTAAACGCCTAAAGGTTGTCGGTTCAGTTTTATCCGTTAATGACTTTTATAAGTCGTTGGCAAATCCGAAGGCCAATTCTAATCGCTTGCCCGCTTCAAATGCCGATGTTTCAGAAAAGAATTTTTTATTTTCGTTGGGTCAGCAAAACCCAATTGATTCACTTGTATCAAATGATAAAAAGAATTTGCTAATAAAAGTTAGATATCAAGATGTGCCTTCGAATTTAGTAAATAAAACGACGAATCACATCGAATCCATATTAAGAAAATATTTTCCTGAAGCTAAGATCACGAGCTCGGGTTTCGCCCAGCAGTTTCACACGATGAATCAAGAAATCTCAAAAGATTTGGTTTTTAATTTCTGGCACGCCATCTTACTTGCCGGACTAATACTTATGTTTGCTTTTAAATCTTGGCGTCTAGCCGTGCTGGCTTGTTTGCCAAACATGCTTCCACCGCTGGCCTTGCTTATTTGGTTAAGTTACCAACAGGTTTCGTTAAAGCCCACGGTGGCAATTATTTTTTCAATCGCAATTGGTTTAGCGTTTGCAAATACGGTTTACGTCATTGGACGAATTATAAAGTTACAAAAACAAAAGCCGCATCTTAAAAATTACTTGCCATTGAAGCGCGCCCTTTTAGAAGAGGGCAATCCCTGTCTTTTAGCCACAATGTTAATTATATTAGGCTTCGTTGTTTTCTTGTTTTCTTATTTCGGAGTTAACCGCCTGTTTGGCCAATATATGATAATTTCAGTGCTTGCCGCGCTAATAGGAGATTTGTTCTTTATGCCAAGCTTTTTACAACATTTTCGAAAATATTTTCTTTCTGTAATGCTACTATTTTTTATTTTTCCGAAAAACGCAGTGGCCCAAGAAACAGCGATTGATATTCTTAAGAAAGCACAGGCGGCCTTAAGCTCTAAAGATGATAGTGCCACAATTACGATGAAAATAATCGAAGCTGATAAATCTAGTAAAGAACGAGAGCTTACTTTTAAAAGAAAGTTTGCGGAAAAAAAGCATCAATCATTAGTTAAAATTCTTAAGCCCGTTGATCAACGCGGCGCCGGGTTTTTGAATATTGTTGAAGGTGATTCTGAACAGCAGTGGATTTATTTGCCCAGCTCTAAGCAAGTGCGCCGATTTGTGTCTAAAAATAAGCAAGAAGGGGTCTTGGGTTCTGAGCTAAGTCCGCAAGATTTAGATTTAACGACTATTCAGTCTTCAGCCGCGAAATTGTTAAAAAAAGAAAAAATGGGAGCTTCAGAGGTTGCCTTAATTGAGGTTAGCTCTAAAGCAAATCAAACGAAATACAGTAAGGCAATTGTTTGGGTTCACTTAGGGCTATTTGTTCCGCTACGCATTGAGTTTTATGATGCTAAAGGACAAGCCCAGAAACGAGTGGATTTTTTAAATTACACTAAAATTCACGAAGTACAAAGAGCACAAAAAGTTGTCATTAAAAATCTTAGAAACAAGCGCTCCACCGAGCTAAGCCTGACAAACCTGAAAGTGAATTCAGGACTGAAGGATGAAGGCTTCACTCAACGCGCCCTCTCGAAAGACTAATTTCTTGTTGGACAACTAACACCTCGCTAGAATAATCACTCGAGTTTAATATCGAGAAGGGTTTATCTATGCGCATTTATATCAGTGATCTGAAAGATCATGTTGGCCAAACGATTGAACTTAAGGGTTGGGCTTATCAAACTCGCTCATCTGGTAAGGTTAAATTTTTAGAATTACGCGATGGAACCGGAATTATTTCGTGCGTATTTTTTCCGGCCGATTGTGGACAAGAAAATTTTACGAACTTTGATCAAATTACGCAAGAGTGCTCATTAAAAGTAACCGGTTCAATTCGGCAACATCCCAAGCAGCCAAATGTTTTCGAAATGGGTGTGAAAAGTTTTGAAATAATTGGAAAATCAGAAAATTATCCAATCACGCCTAAAGAACACGGTACAGACTTTTTAATGGATCATCGTCACCTTTGGATTCGTTCGAAGCGTCAACATGCAATTTTGCGCGTGCGCCACGAAATTATTATGGCCATTAGAGATTTCTTTGACGGCCGCGGCTTCACTTTAACGGACGCGCCGATTTTAACTCCGGCCGCGTGCGAAGGAACTTCAAATCTTTTTGAAACTAAATTCTTCGATGACAAGATGTATTTATCCCAGTCGGGTCAGCTTTATATGGAAGCTACGGCGCGCGCCTTCGGTAAAGTTTATTGTTTTGGGCCCACCCTGCGGGCCGAAAAATCAAAAACTAGAAGACACTTACTAGAATTCTGGATGGTTGAGCCCGAAGTTGCCTTTAATGATATGTACGACAATATGGAACTAGCCGAACAATTCGTTGAATACATTGTTCAGCGCGTACTAAAAAATCGCGCGGACGAGTTGAAAACTTTAGAGCGTGATATTTCTAAATTGGAGCCAATTAAGGGCGCGTTTCCTCGCCTACATTACCGCGAGGCCGCGGAAATTATTAAAAAAGAAAATCCAGAATTTATTATCGGCGATGATTTCGGCGCGCCCGATGAAACAATTATTTCATCAAAGTTTGATAAGCCGGTTTTTGTTCACCACTACCCTCAAGCCATCAAAGCTTTTTACATGAAAGAAGATCCGAAAGAGCCTGGCTACGCCATGGGTTGCGATCTGCTTGCAACCGAAGGCTACGGCGAAGTGATCGGCGGCGGACAGCGCGAAGAAAATATTGAAACATTAATCCAGAGAATTAAAGAACATAAATTAGATCAAAAAGATTTCGAATGGTATTTAGATATTCGTCGTTACGGATCAACCCCAAGTTCAGGCTTTGGATTAGGGCTTGAACGAGCCGTCACTTGGATTTGCGGACTTCCGCACGTGCGCGAAGCCGGTGCTTTTCCACGATTATACGGCCGCGCTTATCCTTAAGGAGTATTGATAATGACTGAAATGATGCAATTAAAAATTAATGAGCTAGAAGCCCGCAACGAAAAAGCACTTGAAGGTGGGGGGGCCGACAAATTAGCAAAACATAAAAAAGGCGGAAGACTTTCGGCGCGCGAGCGCGTTGAAGTTTTAATGGATCCGGGAAGTTTCGTCGAGATGGACCGCTTTGTTACTCACCGTTGTACAAATTTTGGAATGGAGAACACCAAGATCCCGGGCGACGGAATTATTACGGGTTATGGGCGCATCAATGGAAAGTTAGTTTACGTTTCTTCGCAAGACTTTACCGTAACTGGCGGATCTATGTCGCGCACGCAAGCAAATAAAATTTGTAAGGTAATGGACTTGGCCATTAAAAATGGCGCGGCCTTCGTTTCGATAAACGATTCGGGCGGCGCGCGAATTCAAGAAGGCATTGAATCTTTGGGTGGCTACGCGGATATTTTTTCTCGCAATGTTCTAGGCTCGGGCGTTGTTCCGCAAATTACCGCGATCATGGGGCCTTGCGCAGGTGGCGCGGTTTATTCTCCTTCGATTACTGATTTTGTATTTATGGTTGAAAAAACTAGTTACATGTTTGTGACGGGCCCTGAAGTTATTAAGGCCGTAACACATGAAGAAGTAACCAAAGAAGAATTAGGTGGAGCGATGACGCATTCACAAAAATCAGGCGTAGCGCACTTTACCGCGAAAGATGATAAGCACTGCTTATTATTGATTCGCGAGTTATTAAGTTTTTTACCGTCAAATAATTTAGATGATTCGCCGGCACTTTCTACGAAAGATCGTCCGGATCGTATCAATGAGGTTTTAAATTCTTTAATTCCAGATAGTCCTAAAAAACCTTACGACATGCTTCAATTAATTTCAGAAGTGGTAGATGAAGGTTATTTTTTAGAAATTCATAAGCATTTTGCCGCAAATATTATTGTGGGCTTTGCGCGGTTTAACGGTAGACCCGTTGGGATCGTTGCGAACCAACCACAAGTTTTAGCCGGCTGTTTAAACATTGAGGCTTCACGAAAAGCGGCGCGTTTTATTCGCTTTTGTGATGCGTTCAATATTCCAATTGTCTCCTTTGTTGATGTGCCTGGGTTTTTGCCGGGTAAAGATCAAGAATGGAATGGAATTATCACTCACGGTGCTAAATTACTTTACGCTTACGCCGAGGCTACGGTGCCTAAGGTGACATTAATTACGCGCAAAGCTTACGGCGGGGCTTACATTGTAATGGGTTCTAAATTATTACGTAGCGATATTAACTTGGCCTACCCGTCAGCGGAAATTGCCGTAATGGGCGCCGACGGTGCCGTTAACATTATTCATCGCGAGGCCATTGCTAAATCAAAAGACCCTGCGGCCGAGCGCGCGCGCTTAACGGCAGAGTACGAGCATAAATTTAGTAACCCTTACGTTTCGGCAGAACTTGGTTACACTGACGAGGTTATCGAACCCGCTTTAACTAGAAAAAGAATTATCGATTCGTTAGAGATGTTAAAAAATAAGCGCGACATTATTCCTCCAAAGAAACACGGAAACATTCCGCTATGATTACTCCTCCTTTTAAAAAAATTTTGATTGCGAACCGTGGTGAAATTGCTATTCGGGTGACGCGCGCGTGCCGTGAATTAGGAATTGCCTCCGTCGCCGTTTTTAGTGATGCCGATCGTGACAGCCTTCACGTTTTTTTAGCTGACGAGGCTTATCACATCGGGCCCAGTCCTTCGAAAGAAAGTTATTTAAACTTTCGTAAGATTATTGAGGTCGCCAAACAAGCCGGCGCCGATGCGATTCACCCGGGCTATGGATTCTTATCTGAAAATCCCGTGTTTGTTCGTGCCTGCAAAGAAGCCGGAATAGTTTTCATTGGGCCCACGCCAGAAAATATGGAGGCCATGGGAGATAAGATTTCGGCCAAAGCGTTGATGAAAAAAGCGGGCGTACCATTAGTTCCGGGTAGCGATGGTGGCGTTGAAACCATCGAAGAAGCCGCAATCATTGCAAAAAAAATTGGTTACCCAGTTATTATCAAGGCAACGGCCGGTGGCGGCGGTAAGGGTATGCGCGTCGTGAAAGCCGAAGAAGAATTAGAAAGCGCGTTTCGTGCTTGCCGTTCTGAAGGCCAAAACTACTTTGCAAATCCGACCGTTTACTTGGAACGTTTTATTAACGACCCTAAACATATTGAAATTCAAGTCTTCGGCGACACGCACGGAAATATTGTTCATTTGTTTGAACGCGAGTGCTCTGTTCAACGTCGTCATCAAAAAATTATCGAAGAATCTCCTTCGC
Organism: Bdellovibrio sp.; assembly: GCA_014378765.1. Lineage (GTDB taxonomy): Bacteria > Bdellovibrionota > Bdellovibrionia > Bdellovibrionales > Bdellovibrionaceae > Pseudobdellovibrio. The sequence continues at coordinate 17,378 of JACMNA010000133.1, forward strand.
CGTCAGTACCAAACGAGGTGCGAATTAAAATGGGAGAAGCTGCCGTTAAAGCCGCCAAGTCTATTGATTATGTCGGTGCCGGCACGATTGAGTTTATTTTCGATAATAAAACTAAAGAGTTTTTCTTTATGGAAATGAATACGCGTTTACAGGTCGAACACCCAATCACGGAATTAGTGACTGGTTACGACTTAGTGAAAGAACAGATTTGGGTAGCTAAAGGCAAACCACTTAGCTTTAAACAATCTGAAATACGGCAAAAGGGTCACGCAATCGAGGCGCGTATTTGCGCCGAAGATCCGGTTACGTACAAACCTAGCCCCGGCGTTATTCGCGCCTGTCGCCATCCGCAAGGGCCATTCTTGCGTATCGATTCTTACGCGTACCCAGGTTACGAGGTACCGATTTTCTATGATCCGATGATTGCGAAAGTCATTACTTACGGAGATACGCGAAGCGAGGCGATCGATCGGATGGAGCGCGCATTGTCTGAATTTGTTTTAACCGGAATTAAAACCAATATTATTTTACATAAATCAATTTTAAAGCACCCTATGTTTTTAGATGGCACGTATACAACTCAATTTATCGAAAAGAATTTTGAAGTTTTAGAGCCCGAAATTTTTAAAGACATCGATGACCCCGTCTTTCTAATTGCGGCCGCCATTACGGCTTATCAAGATCGTCAGTCAAAAGATGTTCGTCGTCTTAACGTGGCGTCAAACTGGCGCCGCATGGGCCGCAAATTACAGTTACGTACGTAAGTATTAGTTAGCGGAAAAGGAACTATATGTATTTTGAAGCAGAGCTAAGAGGAAAAAAATATAAGGTCGACGTTACGGAGGGCCGCCATAATTGGAAGGTTTCGTTGCAACTTGAATCGCAAGATTGGAAACATTACGATATTTCTAAGCGTGATTTTAAAACGGCCGAAGAATATATTAGCTTTTTATTTGAAGGAAAATCTTATTTAGTCGACGTATTGGGCCAGGATACTGAATACACTGTTTTTACCCGGAATTCATTTCGTACGATCAAAATTTTTAATGATGAAATGCTCTTGCATGAATCTTTAAAAAAAGGGGGCGGGTTCGGCGGTGAAGCGCAATTGAAAGCTGGAATGCCCGGTAAGATTATTGAAATTTTTGTAAAGATTGGCGAAGAAGTGAAGGCCGGCAAACCTTTACTTATTATGGAAGCCATGAAGATGGAAAATGAAATGCGCGCCGCGAACGATGTAAAAATTAAAGAAATTTGTATTAAACAAGGAGATTCGGTTGAATCTGGAGCAGTCTTAATTAAATTTGAATCGGCACCTAAGTAATGCGTATTCTTTTTGTTCTGCTTTCATTTTGGTTTTGTTTTTCGTGCACCAAGCTTGAAACGGGTTTGCAGCTGGCACCGCGAGTTGTTACCTACAAGGTTGACGAAGCTTTTGATTTTAAATCCGAAAAGCTAGATAAGTTGCGAAAACAAATTGAAATGGACGTTAACGCAAATAAAAAAGAATTAGCCCTTAAGCTTATTTCGCATATCGACGCGATTTTAGAATTATCTAAAAAAGAAAAAGTTGCCGCGGCTGATGTTCAAAAAAACATTGAAGCCCTCAAATTGACTCAGGCCCAGACGGTTCAAAACTTTAAAGCTTCGTTTGACGTGGCTTTAGCCGACCTACAAACAAAAGAAATCGAACACTTCAAAATTTTTAACGATAAAAAATCTAAACGTGACTTTGAAAAAACTGAAGATAAAAAATATTTTCTAAAAGACCGCAAGCAGACCATTTTAAAAACCTTGGGTTATTTTTTCGATCGCATTACCGACGAGCAAGAAAATCTTTGTGAACAGATGGTCGACAAGCACTACGATTACTTCATCGAGCGACTTAAAATCAGAAAAACTTTTGCCGACAGTTTTCATTTAAAATTAACTTCAAAGCAGCCTGCCGTTGATTTTGTGATTAAATACTACGGCGGTGATCAAAAAGAGTTTGGCGCGGGACCTATCAAAGCTTATCTTGAAGATTATTATAGGTTTCAGGCCGATTTTTGGAACATGACTTCTGAAAAAGAAAAACAAAATTTTAGAAAAAATATGAATTCATATAAAGATGAATTAAAAAAGATTGCCGGAATTTAATTGCCCAGGTGGCCAGCCTTGCGGCGCTCAAAAACTCCAACCACGAAAATTGAAATTTCATATAAAAACCAAAGCGGCACCATTAATAAGACCATGCTTAGTGCATCTGGCGGAGCCGCGATTGCTGACGTGGCCGTTATCACCATCACGGCGTATCTTCGTTTTTCACGTAAGAATCTTTGGCTAACGATACCGGCTAATCCCATAAAAGAAATAACTACCGGCATTTCAAACGCTAAACCAAATATAATTGCCGTTTGAGTAAAAAAACCTAAGTAATGGTCAATGGTAATCATCGGTTTATCGATGGTTCCACCAAAGGTCATTAAAAATTTAAAGGCCATTGGCAAAACGATAAAATAACTAAAGGCAATTCCAAGCGCGAATTGCAAAGTACCAAAAAAAACGAACCCCGCCGCAATTCGCTTTTCATTTTTATAAAGGGCTGGCGACACAAATTTCCAAAAGTGGTAAAGCCAAAAGGGTGACGATAAAAGAGCACCCCCTACGAGCGAAATTTTAATGTGCGCCATAAACTTATCGATGGGTGCGGTAAATACAAGTCCGCCGTCAGGCAAATAAGGCTCGATCGGTTTTCGAATCAAATTAAATAATTTTTCACTGAATCCCCAGCAAAAACACATTCCGACAAATATCCCAAGCCCGGCTCGCACAACCCGATAGCGAAGCTCACCAAGGTGTTCAACTAGGCTCATGTTTTTTTCTTCATCTTGCGAGCTTAATAGATTTTCATTCATGCGGTTTTTTTTCCGAATCAGGCGGGGTCATGGTTGCGGTTGGTGGCGCTGTCGGAGTTGGTGGCGTGGCTGGCGGCGGCGAAGGCTTGTAATGCACTAAATCTTCAGGCTTAACCATGGCGTCGCGCTTTAAGTCATCCCAAATGCCCGTTGTGCTTCGTCGTAATTCATTAAAAATGCGCGCCACTTGTCGTGCAAATTCTGGTAATTTCTCGGGTGGTATTACAATTAGCGCAACTAACGCTAATAAGATCATGTGCGAAAAACTCATGCTTTATTTTTAGCTTAGGCTTTTGACAGTTTCAATTGTTCTTTTGTTAAAGTAACGACTCCAAGTTCATTCAATTTCTCGCGCGCGAGCTCAGACCCTGTGCGCAAATAGCGGTCATACAGTCGTAAAACATCTTGGTCCGACTGTACTTGCGATTTTTCGCTTATGTAATTAAGAACTTCGACGTAATCCAGAAATCTTTTCGAAAACGTTTCAAACACCGAAGCCATTGTGTCTTGCCGGCTCCAGTTTGAAAGATTCGAATACGCGGCTGAGCCTATTTCAATATAGTAATCAATATCAACAACTTTTCGATTCAGCGAATCGGCAAAAAAGCCGGTTAAATAAAGCGACCGGTCAGCCACAATCCGCATAAGTTCACGGTTCTTAGATGAATCAGAACTTATAGCCTGTAAGTACATTTCGGCGAAGGTGTCGAGCGTTTTCGTTGTTGAATCTTCTTGAATTGGTTGATGAAAATTTCGTGAATCTAAATAATGTTTTAAAAGCTGGACTAAATAAACTTCAACGTGCGGCTGAGTCTTAACTTGCCGCTCATGGCAGGCTTCTTTGACCACTTCTGTAAAATGTTCTTCAGGCGAGATAAACACAAAAGATTTCATTTTGAGACACCTCAGTCGTTCTTCTTTATTTTATCGGTTTTTTTATGGTTCTGCTTAAAAAAAAGTTCGACCAAGTACTAGTTGCGACTTAAGGCTGGTCTAGTGGGCTGTATAATGGCCCACGCCTAGCCGATATGGAGTGATGCAGATTGACTACGGTCCCCTTAAAACTTTACTCGAAACTGAAGACATTACGGAAGTAATGGTCAACTCGTGGAACAAAGTATTTGTTGAACACCGGGGAATGTTAGTTGAAACATCGGTCCGTTTTGTGGATACACGCCAACTAGAAGAGCTTATTTATTCGTTACTAAGTTTTGATAAAAAAAATATTAATACGGCACGTTGTTTTGATGGAGTTTTATCTTCAGGTTATCGTTACAACATTACTTTACCCCCGATGTCGCCTAAAGGTCCTACATTAACGATTCGAAAATTTAATGTGAAAAACTTTTTGCTTGAAGACTTAGTCAAATCAAACTTCATAACTGAAAAGGCTTCGCATTTTTTGAAGGCCGCTATCGAAGGTCGCCTTTCGATTGTAATTTCGGGCGGCACGGGCAGCGGCAAGACCTCATTTTTAAATACGCTGGGTTCACTGATTTCACCCGATCAACGCATCGTTAGTATCGAAGACGTGGCTGAATTAAAATTAAATCACCCAAATTGGTTGGCCTTACAGAGCGTTCGCGAAGGCCCACAGCCGGTTAGCGTTCGCGATTGTCTGATTAACTCATTACGTATGCGTCCGGATCGAATTATTGTTGGTGAGTGTCGCAAAGATGAAACTTTTGAAATGTTACAGGCCATGAATACGGGTCACGATGGCTCTATGACTACGATTCACGGTAATTCACCGGTCGATTGCTTAAGCCGAATGGAATCGTTAGTGCAATTTTGCGGAGTTGATTTACCTTTAAAACAAGTGCGCTACCAAATGTCACAGGCGATTGATTTGATTATTCAAATTCGTCGTAAGGCCAACGGTCAACGTGAAATTTCTGAAATCTGGGAGTTAACTGGAATGAGTAATGACATCATCTCAAGGTCAGCTATTTTTGAAAGAAATAAGGCCGGCGATTTAGTTGCTACAGGGTATGTTCCGGACGTTCTCGCCAAGATTAATGCTGAACGTCCCATTTTACATTCTTCGTTTTTTGAACCTAAGCCTGCGCCTAAAAAAACGGGCTAAAAAATTATCGAAGCTGATCAGCTGAAATTTTTAAATCGATAGCCAGACGCTCACGCACGCGATTAAAATCTTTTTTGAATTCATTTTGAATGGTGCCGGCAAATTGCAACCGTCCGTTGTTCAATTGCACTTCAGTTCCGTAGATCATAATCCATTTGGCGCTTTCTTTTACGACGTAAACCGTCGTGCTGCCGCTGACTTGATTAACCGAACGCGAATCGTGGCTAAACTGGGCATGATCAGGATTGTTGGATAAATCCGCCATGCTAGAAAAAAACATTCCAAAAGAGTCTGCACCTTTTAAATAATTATCAATTCTGAAAATAGCGGTTACGCATCTCCAGCCCATGATTTGGCGGCATTTTTTAATCGCGTAGTTTTGTCCAACCTTCATTGGACTAGCGGCTTGCGGAAGCAAATGACTTGCCTCGCCGCCAGACGAAGCCCTAACATCGCTATTAGTTAAATCTTGTGGATTAGAATATTCATAAAATTGATCGCTGCCCTTTGGTGAACGCTTATAAGATGAAAAAACATTAAGAACGCTTGCGGCCGTAATAAAGCCATTCGTTTTAGGAATTAATGTTATGGCTCTAGAATTTGCGGCGCTCGGGTTTGAATTTGTAAAAGTAATAAAAACTCCGCCGTTATTATTAACTTGGTTTTCAAATCCTGAAATGGCTTCTTTAACGGCTTCAGCTTTATTTTCTTCGGAAGCATTTTTAAAAGCTGAAACAACCATCTCAATTTCGTTGGAAATTTGGCCGTTAACTGAATGGATACGATCTGATTCGCTTCTTTGAACATCTAAACTTTTTGCTGGCGCCAACATGCGGTTATAAAAAGCGTCGTTTCCGTTTGTTCGCTCTGTTAAAACCTTTGATACCTGTGAAGCTTCGGGAGTCGCTGCAAATGCATGAGTCGCAAGTAAAAAAAACAACGCCGCAAACAATAGAACAATTTTCTTATTCATAAACAAATCCTTAAGCCCTGCGGCTTTTTTTTGATAGGCTGAGTTTTATAAAAACCAGCCGGATTTGTCCACAGCAAGTATTTTTGCTGTAATTCTTATAGCTTCTTCCCAACAATGCTTACCACATGCGGTTTTGTAAATAAGCTTTCAGCCAACTGCTTAATTTTGTCTTGAGTTACTTTTTCATACTCAGCTGCAACCTGTAAACTTTGGCGATAGTCATTACCGTAAACCTCGTCAAAGACCAGTAAATTGCACAGGGCTGACTTTCGTTGTAAGCCGATGTCGTGTTGACCAATCAGGTACCTTTTAGCGCGATCAAGTTCGTCTAAGCTGACTTTTTCTTTTACCAATTTTTGAAATTCGATTTGAAACATCTCAATCGCTTTTTCAACTTTTTCTGGAGAACAGGCAATGTATCCACCGAAATAGCCTGTTTCAAGCGATTCCATTTTTAAAGGCGATACCGAATACGCTAAAGAGTTTTTGTCGCGTAATTCGTAAAAAAGTCGACCACCCTGCCCCGCCAAAATCGCTTGAATGGCTTGTAACGCAAAACGATCTGGATCGGTAATGCTTAACCCACGCCATCCGATGATAACGTGCGATTGCTCTTTATCTTTTTCTAAAAAGGCGCTGCGATTTTCATGTAGGGCCGGCAAAATGTGTGGGCCTGACACTTCGGCATTCTGATTAAGTCGTTTTTCTAATTCTTCAATTTTTTTAAGCCAAGCTTTCTTATTAAAATCACCCACGACCGCGATGGTTAAATTTTTAGGCGACAGCATTTGATCTTTTACTTCAAGGATTTCGGGCCGATTAATATTTTCTAACGTTTTAAGGGTTCCCGAACCTTCATACGCCAGTGGGTGCGAACCAAACATTGTTTTCATAAATTGGCGAACGCATAGACTAGAGGGATGATCTTCTTTCGATTTTATTTGCTGCGCCATCACCAGTTTTTCGCGCGCAATGACTTCAGTACTAAACGGGCTTTCGGTCATGGCCTCAAGCGCTAGATTGAGCGCTTTGTCTTCGAAAGCGGTCATATAGTCTACCGAAAAACCAAATGTATTTTTACCCGTAAAAGGCGAAAGTCCCATCGCTAGTTCTTCGATAGATTTAAGCAGCTGGGCTTCATTGCGATTTGCTGTACCGCTTAGCCAGCTTCGCGTCGCTAAGTCAGATAATCCCATCGTGTCAGGGGTTTCTAAGCGCGCCCCGCCGCGAAAAACAAATTTTGAAGATACGGTCGGAATGTCATCAACCTGTTTAAATAAAACTTTAATTCCTGATTTTAAAATAATTTTTTCAACCGGCGCGTCGGTGTTTGTTTTTTTAGCCTTAGGCATTAGCTTAGGAATAACAATTTTTTTATTTTTTACTTCGACTGGTTTGGCTGAAACGACAGTTTTTTTCCAAAGCGCAGGTAAGGTTTTTAGTTTTTTTTCAGACGCCGCTTTATCGATGGCTCCTAGGTAAGAGGCGCTCAGTTGATCTAATTTTAAATATTTTTTTGCGACTTTTTGAATATCTTTTGGTTCTAATTTATTTATCGCGGCTAAATATTTTTTATGACCGTCGGCATCGTCTAAATAAAACTCTAAGGTGCCCGCCTTGTTGGCTAGGCCGTCAACGGTTTCAATCGAATAGAATTGCTCAGATGAAATTGAAATACGGGCGCGCTTTATTTCATCCCACGAAGGGGGGTTGTTTTGAATAAAAGCAATTTGTTTGAAAATTTCTTCAGCCACTTCGGTAAATTTTTCTTCTTGATAGTGGGCGCTAATGGCAAATAGGCCCTGATCTTGAGGGTTGTAATTAAAGGCCGAGATTGAATTCACCAGCGCTTTTTCTAAACGCATTTTCTTAACCAACAGCGAGCTGTCGCCCTGACCTAGCACCATAGATAAAATATCTAAAGCCGGCACATCTTTACTTTTTACGTTTGGTGCCTTGAAAGTTAAATGCAAATGCTGATCTTGAAGTTGATATTTTGCTGATTTAAATTGAAATTTGTTCTGCTTAGGCTCGGTGATGCGTTTTACTTTTTTAAGTTTGAAGGGTTCAAAGCCCGCAAAGTATTTTTGAACTTTTTGTTTCATCTCTGGAATTTCAAAGTCGCCGGACACAACTAAAAACATATTTGAAGGCACGTACCGCGATTGATAGTACTGCTTAATTTTTTTTGCTGACCAAGAGCGAACATTTTTTTCATAACCAATGACTGGAAGCCCATACGGGTGTTTATGAAATGCGGATGAAAACATTAATTGCGACGACCGGCGCCCCGGTGAATCTTGGCCCATTTTAATTTCTTCACAAACAACTTCGCGCTCGCTATCAATTTCGCTTGGAATAAACGTAGGGTAACCCATCATCTGACTTACGACATCTAAAGCCACATCTGAAAAACTTTTTGAAATGGTCACGTAAAATACCGTTTGGTCAAATGAAGTGTAGGCGTTTAACTCACCACCAGAGGCTTCAACCAAATTAGCAATTTCACCGACTTTAAATTTTTCTGTGCCCTTAAATACTAAATGTTCAATAAAGTGACTTATGCCTTCTTCGGATTTTTTTTCGTCGGCACTGCCAGTGCGGACCCACATCTGAACGCTGATAACTGGTGATTTTTTGCTTTGAACAAACAAAACTTTCATTTTGTTTTTAAGTTGATATTTGATCTGCTTCATCTATAAATCCTTCTATGTCTGTATTGGGTGTCTATATTCACATTCCCTATTGCCTTCAGCGTTGTACTTACTGCGACTTCGCAACTTATGTGCACACCGAAATTCGCCCACCTCAAGAGTATGTCGCTTTGGTTAAAAAAGAAATTTCCGATAAAAAAAATCTATTTAGACCACAAGAACTTAAAACGATTTACTTTGGCGGCGGCACGCCAAGCCTTATCTCGGCTGAGCTTATTGTAGATCTGATTTCTGAACTCGCCAAGTTCGGATACACAACTGGACCTCAGACCGAGATAACCATTGAAATCAATCCGGCCACGGTCGATGAAAGAAAATTAGAGATTTACTTAAAAGCGGGCATAAATCGTTTTAGCGTGGGAGCCCAATCTTTTTCTGATCGCCTGCTTAAAATGGTTCACCGCGAACACAACGCCGATCAAACAAAACAAACCCTAACCCTGCTTAGAAAATATAAACTGAATTTTTCTTTTGATTTGTTATTTGCACTTCCTACGCAAACTTTAAACGAGCTTCGGCACGACGTTGAAGTTGCGGTTGAACTTGGTTCAAAGCATATTTCACCTTACTGTTTAACCGTGCCCGAGGGGCATCCTTTATCGAAAAACCGCCCGCTAGAAGAAGAACAAATTGAGATGTTTCAGATTATTCACGATGCCCTTACGCGGCACGGGCAATCTCGTTACGAAATTTCTAACTACGCAGTGCCTGGTTTCGAGTCGCAACATAATTTATTGTATTGGACTGATCATGAGTACTGGGGTCTGGGTTTAAGTGCGCATTCTTATTCGAAGGATTCGCCGTGGGGCTCGCGTTTTTGGAACCCCAATTCGCTTGATATTTACGCGCGCCAAGCGCTGTCTGGCGCGGCGCAATTATCTTCACAAGTTGAAGTGCTTGAAAAACACCAAGCGTTAACAGATTTTTGCCACACCTCTTTACGCTTATCTGAAGGGTTGTCTGTAGATAAGTTGGTGCAAAAGTTCGGAAGCGAAACCTCAAATCAAGTTAAAGATTTAACGCAGGCCCTTATTCAGCATCAATTGCTGACGTTTCAAGATCAATCTTATCGACTGACCGAAAAAGGCATTCTAATTAGCAACCAAATATTTGAAAAATTCACTTTTCTTAAGTCAGATTTGGCTTAAATTTCGCTCGAGGCGCATTGACATTTATAAAGTAAACCTCAATGTATATAAAGCTAAATTTGGGAGTGAACTTATGTCAAATACTGAAGATAAAAAAATGGCTGACGGATCAGAGAATGTCGAATTAAAAGAGGCTTCGACCGAAACCGAAAAATCGGATTTGGAAATTGCTGAGGAAGATGCCGTTAAATGGAAACATGATTTTTTATATTTAAAAGCCGAATTCGAAAATTATAAACGTAATGCTATCAAAGAACGTTCTGAATTACTTAAATTCGGGGCTGAGCGCATTGCCCGTGACGTTCTTGAGGTGATGGATAATTTTGAGCGCGCCTTAGCCGTAAAATTAACACCTGAATCAATGCAAACATTTAAGGTCGGCGTTGAAATGACCGCTAAAGAATTAAAAGACGTTTTAGCAAAGCATGGAATTCAAGAAGTGCCCAGCGAGGGCCAGCCTTTTAATCCGGCCCACCACGAGGCCATCAGCTCTGAGGCCACCAACGCGGTTCCGAATGGTCACGTCGCGCGCGTATTCAAAAAGCCTTACAAATTACACGATAAAATTATTCGCACCGGTCAAGTTGTCGTTGCTAGTTCAGCCATTCCTCAAGGAGAGGCCTAATCGTGTCTAAAAAAGATTTCTATCAAATGCTGGGCGTTTCGCGCACGGCCACTCAAGATGAAATTAAAAAAGCTTACCGAAAGCTTGCGATGCAATATCATCCCGATAAAAATCCCGGAAATAAAAAAGCCGAAGATAAGTTTAAAGAATTTTCTGAGGCCTATGAAATCTTAAGCGATGAAAAAAAGAGACAAAACTACGATCAGTTCGGACATGCTGGCGTGAACGGTAACCCGTTTGGCGGCGGCGCTGGAAATCCGTTTGGTGGCGGCCCGCGCGGCGGCCCCGGCGATCCGTTTCAAGATATTTTTGGCGACGGTTTCGGAGATATTTTTGGTGGCCAGGCAGGCCGAGGTGGAACTTATAATAGCGGTCGTGCACGGGGGCCTCGCGCTCCTGTTCGTGGCTCTGATTTAAGGTACACGCTCACCATTACTTTTGAAGAAGCCGCAACCGGTTGCGAAAAAATGGTTAGTTTTATGAGGCAGGTCGGAGCGAAAGAAGAATCAGCAAAACTTTCGGTAACTGTTCCGGCGGGCGTTAAAGAAAGCCAGCGGCTGAAGTTATCCGGCGAGGGTGATAAACCCGCGAATGGCACGGCGGGCGATCTTTACGTGATCGTCGATTTACAAGATCATTTATTATTTAAACGTGAAGAAAATGATGTCATTTTAGATTTACCCGTTCACTACACCGATGCTATTTTAGGAACGACCGCCGAAATACCCACTTTATTTGGCAAAGCCGAAATTAAAGTTCCGGCAGGTACGCATTCGGGGCAAGTTTTTCGACTTAAAGGTAAGGGATTTCCGCGACTCGGCGGATCGGGTGCTGGCGACATGCTGGTGCGGGTTTCGATCGATACGCCAATGAAAGTCAATTCACGCCAAAAAGAAATCTTAGAAGAGCTTCACCGTTATACGGAAGAGACGCCGCTGGTTCATAGTTATCAAGAAAAGTTACAAACTGTACTTCGAGGTAGAAAATGATTCGCATGTTCGTTAGCTTTTTATTGGCCCTGCCGCTTTTACTTTTATTTTCGTGTGCGTCTCAGCCCGTGCAATATCACGCGCCAAGAAAAAATGCGCCCGTCGGAAGCAGACAAACCGCGCCCGCCGTTGAAATTAAAAATCGTCCGATCACGTCTTCGGCCGGAACTAATTCTACTTTTCCTCCGCCGGCCGAGCCCGCCGCCCCACCCGCACCCGTTAAATATGTGCCGTTTGAAAATAAAAATGTGGCGCCTCTCGCCGCGGATTATTTAACTGCCTTACGATCACCGGGGATTTCAAAAAAATCAGCCCAAGATATAATTGAAAATCAACTTTCAATCAGCCAATTAGAAAAAGCAGCGGCTGAGCCGGCCCTGCAAAATTACCGACCCCAATTTTTATCTAGATTAGCAATGCTTTCGCTGAAGGAACGACGCTCAGCTGCGGCGCTTGAGTATTACCGCTCACTGGTGACTCAATATCCTCAACATCCATTTGCAACTTCTGCGCAACAAACCATTTTAGTTTTACAAGCGGCAGAAAGCGCCGACGAAAAAGTGATCGGCGCTTTGCTACCCATCACCGGAAAAAATGCGAATGTGGGTCAACACGCATTGAACGCGTTACGCATGGGCCTTGAGCTTAATAAGCCCAATGCGAAATACCGTTTGGCTGTTTATGATACGCAAAGTATTCCTGAAACGGCGGCGGCCGGGGTCGACAAATTAATTCGAGAAGATAAAGCCATCGCGCTGATTGGCGGACTTTCGTCAAAAGAAGCTATGACCATCGCGCAGCGAGCGGACCTGTTTAGTATTCCGTTTATCGGGCTTTCACAAAAGTCGGGCCTTACCAGCATCGGTGAATATGTTTTTAGAAATTCGTTAACGCCCGAAATGCAAGTAGATCAATTAGTGCAATATGCTTACGAAAAACTGGGCGCCAGAAAATTTGCAATTCTTTACCCGAATGATACCTACGGGGTTGAGTTTTCAAATATTTTTTGGGATCATGTTTTGGCGCGTAATGCGACTGTGACGGCCGCCCAAAGTTACGATGCAAAAGAAAATGATTTTACTGATGTGATTCGTAAACTAATAGGAACTTATTATCCTGAAGGTCGTGCCGAAGAATATCGTGATCGCTCAAAAGAATTGCGTTTAGCTAAAAAAGAAAAGCTTGAAAAAAATAAAGCCAAAAAACCAACCCGTGAGCATGAATTTGAAGAAAATATTTTGCCTCCAGTTGTTGATTTTGACGTTTTATTTCTACCAGACAGTGGAAAAACTTTGGGGCAGGTTATGGCTTTCATGAAAGTAAATGACGTTCCTAAAATGACTTATCTAGGTACAAATATTTGGAATACGCCCGACATTGTTAAGCGCGCGGGCACGCAGGCTGAAAATATTTTTTTCGTAGATGCTCTTGATTTAAACGATTCGTCCGTTCGCGAGACCGCCTTTTTTAAAGAGTACTCGGCTCAGTATAGCGAAGAGCCAACCTTGATCGAAATGCAGGCCTTTGAATCTGCTAAAATGGTTCGTGATGTGTTGTTGTCTGGCGCCTCTACGCGAGAAAACGTTGCGGGGCGCTTACGAAGCCTAGGGCGCAGCTCTGGAGTGACTGGTGAGCTTCGTATGTCGAATCTGCGCGAAATTGAGCGGCCTATTCACGTGATGTCACTTGAAAAAGGCGTCATTAAAAAAATTGAATAATCTTTAAATAAAACTAACCGACTAATCCATTTCGCCTGTCTTAATTGCCAACAAGTCTGACCAGGCTAGATAAAAGTCTAGCTTATTTAAGGCGCATTAAGACAAAGAGGTTTTATGGATCTGATTAAAACGTGCAAAGAAAAACTTTTGAAGGCGAAAAGTGATTTATTAAATCGCGCAAAACAAGCCGCAAATCATTTTAATCAAATTGATAAAGCCGCCGGCGATGAAATTGACCAGTCTGCTGCGCATCAAGAAGAGCATACATTCTTAATTAATCAGGCCCGGTTAAAGCAACAATTGCTTGAGATAGAGTACGCGCTTTCTCGCATTCAGCTTGGTTCTTACGGAACTTGCGAAGAAACCGGAGAAAAAATTGATCAAGAAAGATTACTTGCTTTACCTTGGACTAGGCTAAGTATTGCAGGTGCAGAAATGCGAGAAAATGCTCAGAAAAAATACTCGCAGCAACATGTGCGATGATTCGTCACGCAAATGAAATCTCTCTTTTTTGGTGACATAAAATCGACCGCAGTTAATTATCCCTCTTTCCGAAAGTATTTAGTCGGAAAGTATTTAGTCGGAAAGTTTTTATCTAGGGGGGAATTAGATGAAGAGCACCGAAGCATCAAGTTTTGGTTCAGAATTAGACTTAGTTAAAAAATCTTTGCTTATGCAAAAGAGTGAAATTTTAAATAAGCATTTAGAATTTAAACATGCGCAAATTGCGACAGATAAAGCGGCCGATGAAGCTGATGCGGTCGTACAAGATTTACAAGACAATATTAATATTCAATTGCATGAACGCGATCAACTTTCGCTCTTGTTAATCGAGCGTGCGCTTTCAAAATTCGCTGATGGGACCTACGGCCAGTGCGAATCTTGTGAAGAAATGATCGACCTTCGTCGATTGAAAGCGCGACCTTTAGCCACACTTTGCATCTCGTGCATGGAAGATCAAGAAGCACCCGGAAAAAATCTTTTTCAATAGGCTTTTAAAGTCACTTTAGGCTCGTTGTAAGACTCATTGGAAGAGTATTTCTGACATGGATGTCAGTCTTGATTTTCGATCTTTAACAAAACCAGACTTAAAATAGCTCAAGCCGATTCATAAAGGCTCCGAATAATTCCACATGGAAAACAGGAGCACCACATGACATTTGACAATCAGGCCGTTGAAATACCTCAAACACTACCCATGTTACCAGTACGCGACATCGTCGTATTTCCTTACATGATTATCCCACTATTTGTTGGACGTGAAAGCTCAATCAGATCAGTAGAAGATGCACTATCTAAAAATCGTTTGATCTTTTTAGCTTCACAAAAAGATATCGCTGAGGAAAATCCTTCTCCAGACAGCATCTACGAAACTGGTACCATCGCAAAAATTATGCGTATGCGAAAATTATCTGATGGTCGCATTAAAATTTTAATTCAAGGTGAAGCTAAAGGCCGCATCAAATCGTTTACTAAAACGGCAGGCAGCTTTGAAGTGGCCGTTGAAAAAGTAGACGACACAATGGTTTCCGCTGCACCGGGTGAAGTTGAAGCTTTAGTTAGAACCGCGAAAGAGTGCATCGAAAAAACGATTGCTTTAGGTAAAGCTCTTTCTCCTGATATCTTATTGGTATTAGATGATGTCACTGATCCAGGACGTATTGCAGATTTAATTGCAAGCAACATGGGCCTTAAAGTAGGCGATGCTCAACGTGTTTTAGAAACAATTGATGCGAAAGAGCGCTTAACGATCGTTTGCCAACTTTTAAATGCAGAACTTGAAATTTTACAAGCTCAAGCCAAAATTCGCGGTTCTAGCCGTGGCGATGATCAAAAAAATCAGCGCGAGAATTTCTTACGCGAACAAATGAAAGCTATTAAGAGTGAGCTTGGTAACGAAAGCCAAGATTCAAAGAGTGAAGAAATGGATGAATTAAAAAACAAAATTGTGGCTGCCGGAATGCCCGCCACGGTTGAAGCTGAATCTTTAAAACAACTTTCACGTTTAGAGCGCATGCACCCAGACGCAAGTGAAGCCACGATGGTTAGAACTTATCTTGATTGGATGGTTGACCTTCCTTGGAGTAAACAGTCTGACGATATTATTGATATTAAAACGGCTCGTCAGATTCTTGATGACGACCATTATGATCTACAAAAAGCAAAAGACCGCGTATTAGAGTTTTTAGCCGTAAGAAAATTAAAAGCCGGAATGAAAGGACCTATCCTTTGTTTCAGCGGCCCCCCTGGAGTAGGTAAAACTTCTTTAGGTCGATCTATCGCTAAAGCCATGGGACGTGAATATTTCCGTATCGCATTGGGCGGCGTGAAAGATGAGGCCGAAATTCGTGGTCACCGACGAACTTACGTTGGAGCAATGCCAGGTAAAGTGATTCAAGCTTTACGCCAAGCTAAAACTAGAAATCCAGTTATCGTATTAGATGAAATCGATAAAATGGCTTCTGACTTTAGAGGCGATCCCGCATCCGCAATGCTTGAGGTTCTAGATCCAGAACAAAACTCAACATTCCGTGATAACTACTTAAACGTTGATTTCGATTTATCTAATGTATTATTCATTGCAACCGCAAACGTTGTTGAAAACATTCCGGCCGCTTTACGTGACCGTATGGAAATGATCAGCATTCCGGGCTACACTGAAAACGATAAGTTATTAATTACAAAGAAGCATTTAATTGAGCGTCAAATTGAAGCTAACGGAATCACTTCTGAAAATATTAAGTTTACGGACGAGGGTATCAAATTCTTAATCGCGGGCTATACTCGTGAAGCAGGATTACGTAACCTTGAACGCGAAATCGGTTCAGTCTGTCGTAAAGTTGCTAAAAAAGTTGTAATGGCTGAAGGTAATTTCACGGAAATTACCGCGACAACTGTGCCAGAACTTTTAGGCCCACCTCGATTCATGCGTGAAGATAAAATGTTAGAATCAAACATTGGCGTGGTTCAAGGTTTAGCTTGGACTCAAGCTGGCGGCGAAGTACTGCTGATTGAAGCATTAAAGATGAAAGGCAAAGGCAGCATGATGTTAACCGGACAACTCGGTGACGTTATGAAAGAATCAGCGCACGCGGCGATGTCTTACGCTAAGGCTCACATGGATGAGTTAAATATACCGACTGAATTTTTCGATAAATTTGATGTACACGTTCATTTACCAGCGGGCGCCATTCCTAAAGATGGGCCTTCTGCAGGTATCACTTTAACAACGGCGTTAGTCAGCCTAATGACTGATACTCCGGTTAGAAATGATATTGCAATGACCGGCGAAGTCACATTACAAGGACGCGTTTTACCCGTCGGTGGAATTCGTGAAAAGTGTTTAGCTGCTTTAAACCTTGGAATTACAAATATCATTATTCCTTACGCAAATGCTAAAGATTTAGAAGATATTCCACCAGTATTTAAAGAAAAAATTAACTTCATCTTAGCTGAAAACCTTGATGAAGTCTTTGCGGTTGCTTTTGAGAAATCAGAAAAATTCGTAAACAAAAAGCCCGGCATTAATAAGCAGGGCAAAAAAGCTAAGTCGACGGCCGCAGCCGCCTAGTTAGACTACTCTCCAGAAAAAGATTTATATGGAACGGCGATTTTAACTGAATCGCCGTTTTCTTTTTGCGAGCTTGTTACGGCGGCATCCGAAGTCATGGCATCAATCTCCGGTACTCTTGCTTTTTCTTTAATTTCAGGAGAATTTATTTCCTGTGTTCGATTTCTTCTTATTGTTCGTGGTACATCAACTTTTTTGATAAATTCCCCAAGATCATCTTTGACTGCGGCTTTTTCGGTTTTTTCTATTTTTTCAACTTGAGCGGGCTTGGTTTTTATTTTTTCATTGATGAAGGTGCCCAGCACATCGCTAGTCGCTTGCTCATTCACAGTTGCACTTGCCGTTTCAACTCGTAGTTGTAAACTAACCGTGCTTCGAATTTCATAGGGAGCAAATTTTGGTGCGCCAGAAACTTCAGATTCTCCGTTACCATAAGCAAAAATTCCATTCGCATCTAATTCCGGAAAAGCCGGTGTAATTGATCCGCTGACGCGGTTAACAACTTTATTTCCTATACCACGTTTATTTAATCGTAACGTCGACTTCGTCCAAGCCACTCGTAACTTTTGAACTAAATTTCTTTTTTCAGCTAAAGAAATTTCATCCGAAAGGATAGGCGCAAGGATATTCGTAACCGCAGAACTGCGTCGGGCCTCAGCAAAAGTATTTTCCCAGATGATGCCCGGTCTAAGTGGTGAGGGCGTATTAAAACCAAAAACAGCATAAGCTTTCGGAAATAATTGCTTCATTTGTAAAGGCCTATTATAAGGATGCGAGTCGCTCCACAATCCAGAGTCCGGCAATATTCTTTCTACGTGATGAACTTGGCAACCGCGTTTTAAAACCGAATCAAAGCAAGCTTCGTCGCTAGCGTTTTCAGTGAAATGTTCATTATAAGTAGTTGCTAAGTCATATTTATAGTGGGCTAAACCTGTTCCGGCTGCCTTATCGCCTACGATTATTTTTCTGTCGCCCGTCTCATAGCGCTCTTTTATTTCATCTAACTTTAAGGCTCGACCCGAAACACCAAATTCTTTCGGCTCTAAGTTAGCAAGCCCTTCGCAACCACCAATGAAGGCAAGCTTGATGTTTTCAAAAAATCTTTTCACAACGGCAAATCGCTGCTGACTTTTTAGAATTGTTGGCAAATAAAGTGACCGCATTGATAATTCATAAGATCGCTCAGGCTGATTTTTATCTTTCATGTTCCATTCGGCATCGCTGCTAAAGCCTAGGCCAATAGAATGGTGACCATTAATTATGAAAACTTCAGGCTTAATATTTTTATTTTCAAGTTCCTGAAACCAATCTAGCATTTTAGCCGAAAATACCGGAACGCCGGCCTCATTAAATTCGCCATTAACAAATGCCGAGCCCACTTCAAATCCGTACTTGCTAACCGCAAAAGGATTATCGGCCCGATCTAAATCAGGTTTTATTACAATGACCGGTCTGGTTTCAGTGGTTGAACCGGCCCGCTGAATTTCGCGAACAACATTTTCAGAAAGTTGGGTATTTCCTAGATTCACATGCACGACGTAAATTGGCTTTACAGTTCTAGCTTGCGTTGACAGGGAAAGGGTCAACAGAACGATAGTGCTTATTAACTTCATCATATGGCATCTCGCTTTCATATAGTTTCAGACTATATAAATGCATTTTCTGACCCGAAAAATCGAATCAAGATGAGACGTTTCAATATGAGACTAATTTCTTATGCGATTATTTTCTGACTCTAAAACTTTGACCAAGGTTTTCAGATCGGCGATTTCTTGACGAAGATCTTGAATTTGACTTTCTTTTTCTTGCAGCACTTGCGTGTAAGCTTTTTTTAAATCACTTAATAATCGGTTCGCTGCGGTGATAACAGACTCGCCTAATTCGGCAGCTTGGACATTTGCGGGAGGGGCTGAAAAAGACGCCGATTTGTTTTGAACGTCACTCTTTAGGGAGGGGCGATGTTCACCGGCGCTTTTTAAGGCATCATGGTTATAGCTTTGGCTTTGATTAGCCTCATCCAAGATGAGGTATTTGCCATCGTCAAAACGGAATTGAATATCCTCAGCTTTGATCTTACGCCGTAGTGTTGAGATACTCACTTGATGCTTCATTGAGTATTCAGCTAGTGGCAACCAACTTTGTGCTGATGTCATCCTATTCACCTCGACTATTCAAGCCTAGCATAGGCGAAAGCCCTGTCAAACGTCGATTTAATTTTGGGCCAAAGTCGTGGTTAGTCATGCCTGGTCATGGTTATTATCGGGTTTATATTGCGTTTAAACCGTGATTAACTGGGCTTAGGTCATGAATATCCAGAAAAAAAAGAAGATAGCCTTAGTTTTAAGTGGTGGTGGCGTAAAGGCAGCGGCCTATCATATTGGTGTGTGCCTAGCCTTGAAAGAAAAGGGTTTTGTCTTTGCCGGAGGCTCCAAAGAGTGGGTCCAGCAAAAATTTCCATCTGGAAAAGACGTTCCGGCCGCGGATAGTAAGCCAACCATTCGACTTTATGTAGGGTCTAGTGCGGGTTCATTCATCGCTTCTATTTTAGCATCGGGTCGATCGATCGAATCATTAATTACCGCCTTTCAAGTCGGTCTAGGAAATTCTCCTTCATATAATTTACCTGAGCACGAAAGATTGAAACCCGTCGGCTACCGACATATTTTTCATTTAAATTCGAAGCGGATGTTAAGTTGGTTGCCGGAAAGTTTGCTGCAAAAATCTTCATTAACTGGCGGGCTTGAAGTCTTTTTAAAAAAAGGTTTTAAGCTGAATGGATTATTTAATACCAACGGAATGGAACGTTATTTAAGGAAGTACGTATTAGACGAAAATGAGTTTTCTAGACTAGGTGTTGAGCTTTACATCGTGGCTACGCAATTAAACCATTCTCGTAAATCTATCTTTGGACCTTTTTTAGAAAGTACAAAAACGGACACGATTAAATTCATTGGTTATTCAAAAATTTCTGAGGCCGTTGCCGCATCAAGCGCCCTTCCGCCAGCCTTTGCTCCGTACCCAATTAAAAAACCCGATGGAAAAATCATCTATCATTATGACGGCGAAATTCGCGATACGCTAAGTACTCACGTGGCGGTCGATAATGGTGCCGACCTGGTCATTGCATCGTACTCAATGCAACCCTACCACTACTCGCCCGAAGTTGGGTCTTTGCACACTTACGGAATGCCCGCCATCGTTAACCAAGCGCTTTATCAGGTGCTTGAACAGAAGGTCGCCAAGCATATTCTTTTTCAAAAACAGAAAAAAGACACTTACACGGCCGTTAAAAAATCATGCGAAGAAATGAATTTGGCCACAGATGAAAAAAATAAAATCCTAAAACTAATTAAAGAGAATTTAGATTTTAAGCCCGAAGTTGACTATATTTACATTGCTCCACGCGCTCAGAACTATGAAATGTTTTTTGCTGATCACTTCTCATTAAATCCGACCATCTTGGAAAAGATTGTGCGTATCGGGTTTAAGTCAGGCCTTCAGGTCTTACGCGATTATTGCTAGACCTAAGTTCTGGCCGCGTTGCTCGACGCTTTTATCAAAGATAATCTATACAACATGAAAACACTAATCGCTTTGCTTTTGTACTTCGCCGCCCCTCCCAGCTATGCACAAGAAAAGGTGGTCGATTCGGCTTTAACAGCGGCTTGTAAAAAAGTTCAGCCCTTCTTTGCCGACACCCTTGAAACTTGTAAAGACCAAAGAAATTATAAAAAGTTTGTCGAAGAGCTTGAAGAGGTTGAATGCCCGCGGTTTTCACATTCTTTCTTTATTGTTTTAAGAACCGTGCTAGAAAACTCTCCGTATAAAAAAGACACCACGTGTTTTGATAAAGAAAGTTTTGATGGCAATCTGGCTGATTCGTTAGTGAACGAAATCGAAGTTAAGTATAGTAACGAGTTTATTCAGTTAGCCAAGCATTCGAAACTATCGCGCGATTCATTTATGAAACTACCCTTGAATTTATTCAGTTCGAAAATTCTAATGGGGGCCGGCAAAACTTTTCCGGCTGATTCCGAGGCGCGTAAAAAATTAATGCAACTTAGTTTAGATAAATTAGGCGCCGCTCATCATTCAAAAAAAATATCGGCTGATGACGAAAAAACTTTTCAAGTTTTAGAAACTGAAACGGGCGCCAAGCGTCGAGCCTGGACATCTTTAGGCCACTTTGCAATTTCCGGCTGTAAAATCATTCAGAAAGCTTACGTTGCCGTGCCAGAAGAAACGGCCGACGCCGTTAAATCTGATGTCGTGCTTAAGGCCCTACTTGAAGTGGCAATGCTTCAACCAACCGGCGGAGAAGTTGAGCCTCCAGTTTCTCAGCCAACACCGGCTCAACTAAAAACCATCACCGAAAAAATAAATGCCGAAGCTATCACTGCCTGGGCAAAGTCAGAAAAAGTTATGGTTCCAGTTCACTTGTTTCAAAAAAGTGTTGCGGCAAAAAATCCTAAATGGCTTATACTTAGAGATGTATTGGCTAAGGCGCTTAAAGCTCACGAACACCAGATTGATACAAGTACGGTTACTCGTTGCTCATCGAACTAAAATAACAACCTGGTATTGGCTTTTCTTTTGTAATAATCCTACATAGGTCGCCGCGAATCATTTGCGGGCTCATTTAATTGCGCCTGAAAAATATTTTGTAACAAGCGACCAACGATTTTTGTTAGGAGTATCGAAATGAGATTTAAATTTTTGCGCATGTGGTCTCTGTCGATGTTAGCATTTTCACTGTCTACTTTTCCGCCGGCGCTTTTTTGCCTAGGCATCTCTATAAGCGCAAGTGCTTCAGATAATCTGCTGACTTACTCGCACTCTTCTTTTAACGAAGTCGTCGAAGTCATGCAGAATGAACCTTATGACCCATCAAATCTGCCATTAATTCCAATCCGCGTATTTAAGTGGGCCGGAAATAAACTCAATTTTTTTGTGGCTCAGCGTTCAAAAGAAATTTTAATTGATAAACGCGATTATCGTCAGGTCGGGGTGGAAAAACCTATTCATCCGATGGGCGTGGGCCTTACGGGCAAAATGGTGATGCTGAATTCTCGTTGGAGTGGAATTTTTCGCGGCGGAATTTATTCGGTTGTGGCGCGCGCCTCAATTAGTCAGGCCAATCCGTTTAAATATAAAAACGACGGCTCAATGCAAAAGCGTTCAACCGCGATGGGTATTAAAGTTTTTAGTTCAGTAGATAATTTTACCAGCGGTCCAACTGCTAATGCCGTATTTCAAAATAATTTAAATGGCCTTTTGGGTGAAGACGGAAAGCCGCTAAACTATCTAGAGTCCGCGCAAACCAACGAACCTGGTCTGAGTCTGTCGAAAATCAGAAACGCTTACGAAGTGGGAACTTTATTTGGAGTGGCTTTTGGTTCGTTAACTACAAAGTTAGATCGGATGCAGCAACTTCCTTTCATTAATCCGCAAATTCGCCCAGTGCATTCATTGGCCCAGTTTGGGGAGAAAAATCCCAGCGAAATAAGAGTGCCGATCTGGGTGAAAATAAGTCCGGTTCGCCAACATCAAGCCAGCGATGAGAAAGATTTTCGTTTAGAAATATTTAGGACGCTTCAGATGAACGGAACAATCGAATACGAATTGTTCGCGGCAGACACTAAAAATAGCGCGCAAGAAATTGTTTGGGAAAAAGTGGGCCAGCTGGTATTTGATCGCGCGATTCTATCAAAGGGCGTTGACCAGAACTTGCTTTTTTCCCATGACGCTTTAAATAGTTCAATGACCGAGAAAAAGTTTACAATTCCCAAAGCCCAAAAAAAAGATTGAAATTACATCAGGCTGCGTTCAATCATTTCGAACAAAGGCCCTGATCCTATGCCAAGTACAACAATGAGTAATGCGGCCGTTACAATAGCAACGGTCGTACCAAAACGGCGGTCGTCGGAAATATCGCAGTCGCCTTCGCGCATGTACATAACAACGATGGGTCTTAAATAGTAATAAACGCCGATTGCTGAATTCAGCACGCCCCACAATGCTAACCAAAGTAGGCCTTCACTAACGGCCGCGCTAAATAAATAAAATTTACCGAAAAAACCTAAAGCGGGCGGAATGCCGGCTAACGACAATAAGAAAATCGTTAAGCATAAGGCTAACATCGGTTGGTTTTTAGCAAAGCCTGCAAGGTCATCCGTTTGCACAACCGAGTTTTCATTTTTTTCAATTAAACTAACGATCGCAAACGCACCAAATGTCATTAGTGAATATGCTAGTAGGTAAAAAACGACACTTGAGGCCGCAAAGACTGAATTCTGACTAATGCCCGCGGTGATAAGACCAACTAAAATATATCCCGAATGTGAAATCGACGAGTACGCAATTGTTCGTTTTAAGTTTGTTTGAACTAGCGCTGCAACGTTACCAATTGTCATCGTTAAAACCGCGAACCATTGCAAAACCAAAAATAAATTATCCGAACCGATTAAAGGCTTCATGGCTAAGACCCGCAAGAAGGCCGCAAAGGAAACTGTTTTCACGGCCGTTGCCATGAACGAGGTCACTGGCGTAGGCGCGCCTTGATACACGTCAGGAGTCCACGCGTGGAAAGGCGCAATCGACACCTTAAAACAAAATCCTAAAGATATAAAAGAAACCCCGAACAAAAACACTTTGCTAGTTTTAATTAGCGTCGATGCGTTTTCCATTAGATCTAAAATATTAATTGTGCCCGCGCTGCCAAACACAAACGAAACTCCGTATAAAAATATTGCGGAAGCAAAAGAACCTAAGACGAAATATTTAATTGCGGCTTCTTTAGAAATTTTTTGTTCGTGCGACATTGCTATCATTAAATAAAGCGAAAGTGACATGAGTTCTAGGCCGATAAATATTGTAATTAAATCGACGGCCGAAACTAAAATCAACATTCCTAAAATTGAATTCATCGCTAAAAAGATGAGCTCAGAAAATTGCTTTCCACGTGTGGCTGGGTTTTCGTACATTAGAATCATTGAAAAGCCTGCCGATACCACCGCAATTAAACCCATCCACTGGGTTAATCCATCGAATACCAATTGGCCGTTGAAGGCGGTTTTGCCTGATCCGCCGAAAACAATAAGTAAGCCGGCGGTTAAAAATAATCCAATCAACGCCTCAACGATGGTGGCCGTCGGGCTTTGTTCAACGTTACCGCGCAAGACTTTAATCGTTAACGGAATAAGACTAAAAAGAAAAAGCGCGATCATTGGCGAAATTAGTAAAATGTCTGCCATCGAAATATTCATATTATCTCTCCCCAGTTTGAGCCGTATTCGTGCTCATCGGAATTGAGTAGTCCATTTTGTTTTTTACTAAATGATCCACGCTGGCCTTTGAATAATCCATAAAGTGATTCGGAAATAACCCCATCCAAAAAATCATGATGATTAGCGGAATTAAAACCGCAAACTCCCGAGCGCTTAAGTCGTGCAGGGCATGCGCATGGTCGTGTTCAGCGTTCGTAATAAGCTCGCCCTTGGGCCCAAAAAATACTCGTTTAACCATCCATAACATATACGCCGCCCCAAGCACTACGCCGGTAACAGCAAACGCCGCAACGATTGGCGAGAAGGCATATGAGCCTAGTAAAATTAAAAACTCGCCCACAAACCCGTTTGTCATTGGTACCGCAATTGATGACATCGTCACAATTACGAACGCAATGGTAAAATGCGGAAGCACGCCGGCCAACCCACCATACTTAGAAATTTCACGCGAATGCGTTCGTTCGTAAATCATTCCAATTAGCAAGAATAGCGCGCCGGTTGAAATACCGTGATTCAACATTTGATAAAGTGCGCCGTTAACACCGTAAGTATTCATTACGAAAAGACCAATTAAAATATAACCCATATGTGAAACTGACGAGTAAGCCACCAATTTCTTAACGTCGGGTTGAACCATAGCAACTAGCGCGCCATAAATAATTCCGATCACGCCCACCAATACAAATAACCAGGCAAAGTGCTCGGCAGCTTCTGGAAACAACGGAATAACCCAGCGTAAAAATCCGTAAGTACCCATCTTTAGCATAACCCCGGCTAACACAACCGAGCCTGGCGTCGGCGCTTCAACGTGCGCATCGGGAAGCCACGTATGAAGTGGAAAGATCGGAACCTTAATCGCAAACGCGATGGCAAAAGCAAAAAACAATAATGTTTGCGGAGTTAAGAAATCGCCGGCGATAAAAGGAATGTTTAATTTATAAAAATCTAAAATGCTGGCGCTAATATTTCCGCCCGTTACTTCTGGCGTTAAGCGCATTAAAAAGATAATCGCCAACAACATCAACATCGAGCCGGCCATAGTATAAATGAAAAACTTCAATGTGGCATAAATGCGACGAGTACCACCCCAAATACCGACGATGAAATACATCGGCACCAACGATAATTCCCAAAACACATAAAACAAAATCGCATCCATGGCTAAAAACGAACCCAACATGGCGGCTTGTAAAATAAATAACGCCGAATGAAATCCCTTAACCTGTTTGTCGATTGAATTCCAAGATCCTAAAATAATAATAGGCACTAAAAAGGTTGTTAACATCACTAGCATCACTGAAATTCCGTCGATGCCTAAAAAATACGAAATTCCAAAACGTTGAATCCAAACAGATTTTTCAACCATCTGTAAAGCCGCGCTAGAAGCGTCAAATCTTTGAAGCATGCCAAGCGACAGAATAAATTGAATAATTGAAAAGCCGAAAGCTAAATGCCTAACGGTGTTTTTTTGTGGCCAAAAAGCCATAACAATTGCAAACAAAATTGGTAAAAATATCAGCGCTGATAACATCATGAACTACCTCATTAAGACGAATGAAAGTGCAACAACCACCCCGACACCAATGTACATTGCATACTGTTGCATGTTTCCAGTTTGCAATGATTTTACAAAAGAGCCGCCACCTCGAACAATATCAGTCACTTTGTAAGTCGCTTTATCGATGATATTAACATCAACATAGTACCAAAGATTTTTACTGCCTCTAATTAACGGATTGATAAGTCCTTTAAAGTAAGCTTCGTCGACTAAATATTTTTTATTCACTAATTGATAGACCGGTCCAAATGCCTTTGCCACCCGATCTGCTGAGCCTTCTTTTTTTGTATACATAATATAGGCGCTGATTGCAGAAATAGCCGCAACGCCCACCGATACGCTCATCAGCGTCCACTCTAATGCCTCGTGATCTGCGCCGTGTTCAGCGGGCGCCAGCGGAAGTATGCGAATGACCGGGGCTAACCAGTGCTCCCAAAAATTAGGAACTTCACCTAAGTACTGTGAAATTACGTGCGGAATACCAACCCAGCCGCCAATGACTGATAAAATTCCTAAAATAATTAATGGAATTGTCATGCTGATCGGGCTTTCGTGCGGATGAACATTTTTATCAACGCGCGATTTACCCCAAAAAGTTAATGCCATTAAGCGTGTCATGTAGAAAGCCGTTAGTGCTGCACCGATAACGCCTGCGGCCCATAATAAAATATGGCCGGCCGAAGATGAATACGCTTTCCATAAAATTTCATCTTTAGAAAAGAATCCGGCAAAAGGTGGAATTCCGATGATGGCCAACCACCCTAAAAAAAATGTCGCGTGCGTAATTGGTAAATACTTTCGTAAGCCACCCATTTTGCGAATGTCTTGTTCTTCGTGCATGGCATGAATGACCGAACCCGATCCTAAGAACATTAACGCTTTGAAAAACGCATGCGTCATTAAGTGAAACATTCCCGCGCCAAAAGCACCAACGCCAACGGCTAAAAACATATAACCCAATTGTGAAACCGTTGAGTAGGCTAAAACTTTTTTAATATCATGTTGAGTAAGGCCAATCGTTGCTGCAAGAACCGCGGTTGCAGCTCCAATGATTGCGACCACCATCATCGTGTTTGGAGCAGAAATAAAAAGTGGGTTAAGTCTTACGATCATATAAACGCCTGCGGTAACCATCGTTGCGGCGTGGATCAATGCCGAGACGGGCGTCGGCCCCGCCATCGCGTCGGGCAACCAAACATATAGTGGAATTTGCGCTGATTTACCGGTGGCGCCAATAAATAACATCAACGTTCCAAGCGTGACTGCACCAAGCCAACTAGCTTCAAGCGCGGTCGGCGCCAAAGCATTTAATTCGTGAATGTTCAGCGTTCCGAACGTCATGAATAAAATAAACATTCCAATAATAAATGCGGCGTCACCAACGCGGTTAGTGATAAAGGCTTTCATGCCGGCGGCGGCCTTCGCCGAATCGTTAAACCAAAATCCAATCAGCAAGTACGAGCATAGCCCCACGCCTTCCCAACCAACAAACATCGTCAGCAAAGAATCACCCAGCACTAAAATTAACATGTTAAAAATAAATAAATTTAAATACGCGAAGTATTTGGTAACGCCCTTATCGTGGTGCATGTATCCGATTGAAAAAAGATGAATCAAAGCGCCAACACCCGTAATGATCAAAATCATAATTGAACTAATTTGATCAACCACGAAACCAGCGTTTACTTTAAATTTATCAACGGCAATCCACTCAAAAAAGTTGGCCGTTATTCTGCGCGCTTCTGGCGGCATGCCCACCAGATCTAAAAACAACAAAACCGAGCAAACAAACGATATTACAACGGCAAGGGTTGCAATCGTGCCCGCTAAAATATAATTCTTACTTCTGAATCTTAATCCATTTAGAAAGAATCCAACCACCGGGCTTAGTAATAATATGGCGATCAACGCTTGCTGGTTCATGGTTATCCCTTCAGATGCTCAAAGAAACGAATGTTAACTTCTTTAAATCTTTTGAAAATAGAAACGGCCAAAGCTAAGCCGACCGCCGCTTCTGCGGCCGCAATTGTCATAACGAAGAAAACCATAATCTGGCCTTCAACTTTTCCCGAGTAATGCGAAAAGGTTATAAAGCTGATGTTGACAGCGTTCAACATCAATTCAATCGACATTAATAATACGATTAAATTGCGTCTTAATAGAACTCCGGCCATGCCAATAGAAAAAAGTAGGGCAGATAACACCAAGTAATGTTCAGGGCCAATGGTTGTAATGATATTAGTCTCGGGCATGTGTTCCACCTTTACTTCTTGAAAGTGCTACGGTGCCGACGGCGATAACTAAAAGCAAAACGCCCAGGGCTTCAAATCCAAAAACATTTTTTAAAAACAAGGCTTCAGAAAGCCCGCGTGTTGTATCGACAATTCCGGCTGCTTTGGTAGCGCTAGCTACTTCGGCTTGATTTTTTCCACCGATGGTTAGTCCGATTGTAACGGCTCCAACTACTAAGCCCGACAAAATTCCGACCGTTGCAATTTTTATTGCGCCCGTGGCCCGTCCGCGCGTAAAAGCTTGCAGTTCATGTTTTAAATCGAAAAGCATAAGTACCATTACAAATAAAACCATGACGGCGCCGGCATAAACTATAATTTGCACGCCGGCTAAAAAGTAAGCCTGCAGAGTTACAAAAATGGCCGCCACACTGATCATCGTCATCGCTAGGCTTAAAGCTGAGTAAATTGGGTTCGCCATCAGAACCACGCCTAGCCCACTAACAATGGTCATGAATGCTAAAAACCAAAAAAGAAATACATCTGCAGTCATTTTATCTCCTAGCTGAAAATCTAAAGTACGTAATATGAAGTTACAAAAATAATAAGCGCGGTAATCATGGTATTGGCTAGCGCCCAAGGCAACATCGTTTTCCAACCCAAATCCATAAGTTGGTCATAACGAAAGCGCGGCAAAGTCCATCGAACGTGAAAAAAAATCCAAAGAAAAATTCCAAATTTTACCAGGTAAGATAAGAAGTGCAAAAGCGAGTTCATCGCACCCGCCCAAAACTCATTGCCGATGAGGTTAAAGCACCACTGGTAAACTTCTTGTGGCGTTAAATTCCAAATGCTGTAGCCGCCAAAAAAGAAAGTAGCCATCAGGCCTGAGGCAATCATCATGTGTCCATATTCACCAATGAAAAACATCAGCATTTTAAATCCGCCGTATTCAGTGTGAAAACCGGCAACTAGTTCGGCCTCGCCCTCGGCTAAGTCAAAAGGTAATCGATTCGATTCAGCAAAAGTAGCGGCAAAAAATAAAATCATTCCGACGGGTTGATAAAAGATTCCCCAATTTGGCAACCAAGACGCACTTATATTATGGCCAAAAGCATTGAAAGAAAAAATTCCCTGCTGAGCGTGAATCATTTCGCTCAAATTAAAAGTGCCGTAAAGTAAAATAATTCCAACGATTGAAAGACCCAGCGCTAATTCATAAGAAATAATTTGCGCCGACGCCCTCAATGCCCCCATTAAAGAAAACTTACTGCCCGACCCCCATCCCGCCATTAATATCGTGTAAGCGGCTAACGAAGAAATACCTAAAATAAAAACGATGCCTACATTTATTTCATAACCTTGAATTAAAAAAGTGTACTCGTTAAATTTAAGTGGCACCGACATTGGTATGGCCATATAGGCAACGGCGGCCGGAACCAAGGCAAAGACTGGCGCCGCATAAAATAAAAGTCGATTTCCTTTTTCGGGCGCGAAATCTTCTTTCGTTAAAAACTTTACTGCATCCGCTAACAATTGCAATAGGCCCAGAGGACCCACGCGATTAGGACCGAACCGATTTTGAATGAAGGCCGAGCCTCTGCGCTCAAGCCAGACTAAAATTGGAACTAGCTGCACCATCATTAAAAAAACCAAAACGAGCTTAATTAAATTAACTGCAACTTCAAAAGTTGTTGTACCCATCGATGTCATGCTTAGTCCCATTCCAATGCTTTAGATTTAATTTCCCACCAGAGGCCAAAAATAAACACGGCCAAGAAGATAAACATTGAACCAAATACAAAAGGTCCTGCGCCCGTGCTAATGAAGTGGCGAAAATTAACGGCCCACGGGTACATAAAGATAACTTCGATATCGAATAAAATAAAAAGAATTGCCGTAAGGTAAAACTTCACTGAAATTTTTGTATCTTTTTTTTCTTCAGCGGGAATTCCGCATTCGTAAATATCCATTTTGGCTTGACTGGTTTTTTTGGCGCGTCCGCCCGTCCATCGTGCTAAATAAATTAAAATAACTCCAAAGGTTGCGATGAATATCGTGATGAAAATAACTCCACCTAATGGCATGATTACTCCTCAATGCTGTGGCCTAGGCAAACGCCCCTGCCAATGTTCTTTTTCCATTTTAGTTTTAACTACTTAGTTATACAAACACACGCTTTAAAAACCAATTAAAAATCGAAATTTCATGCTCCCGCAAATTACGCGAAAAGAAGTGACGACAAGCTTTCTTTAAAGCAGAATCCATCTTTCCTAATGAAATCAGAAACAACGCAAACCCGACTCGAAGATTTTTTACTTCGTGGACTTGAAAAAAAAAGTTCGCTTTTCAATATCGTCGGCACCTCGGCCTCGACTGCCATTTCATACTTGTTGTCTCAGTCTTTATCTAAAGAAATTAATGAGTTGCCGCGCCTGGTTGTTGTTGCAAGTTTAGATCAGGCGCATGCACTTGAACAGCATTTGCAATTTTTTTCGGATCGTTTTAGATGTCATATCCTTCAGCAATACGATGTTTCGCCTTACTCAGGATTGTATCCATCGCCAAGCGTTCGCTTCGCAAGAACTCGTTTTTTATACTGGGCCGCTCGCGCGCAAAAAAGTGACATCTTCATTGCGCCCATCGCGGCGCTGTTGCAATTAACTGTTCCGTTCGCCGCCATGGCCAAACGCCAACAAATTTTTAAAATCGGTGATGAGCTTCCTGATAATTTAGCTGAGTATTTTAATTCGCTTGGTTATCAGTCAACTCCGTTAGTTGAAGATATTGGACAGTACAGTTTGCGCGGCGGAATTGTCGATGTTTACTCGCCGGCCGAACCACGACCCATTCGCATTGAATTATTTGGTGATCAGATTGAAACGATGCGAACTTTCTCGCTAGTCGACCAGCGTAGCCTGAGTGAAGTCAGCGAACTTAATGTGACGCCAGCCTTTGAAGTTGAGTTCAATGATGAAAATATTGAATCGATTATAAAAAACTTTCGCGAAACTTTAAAAGATCGAAAAGTTTTACACGCCGAAGTTGACGAAGTCGTTCGCGGAATTTCTTTGAAAAATTATTTTCCGGGAAGTGAATTTTTGCTTTCGACAGTTTACCCTAAGCTTGAGACGGTTTTAGATCACTTTAGCTCGGGCTTAAATATTTTTTTGCAAGATCCATCTGAAATATCGCGCGCAGCTGACGAGTATTTTCAAGAGCTTAAAACTGACGAGCGCTATGAATCGACTCACGTGTACCATCCACCACTCGATCAGGTCATCGTGCCGTACGAAAATTTAAAGTGGCCTGATGATTCACGTTTTTTTCAGTTCTCACGTTTAGCTTTTTTAGAAGACGCACGAGCAGACGAAGAGCGCATCGAATATAACTCCTTACCCTTAACTGAATTTTCGCAATTGGCCCAAAATCTTGCGCCCGCCTCGGATAGCTGGATGGCGGCCGCGAAACCTCGGCTGCAAAAGTGGCTTGATACAGATTATAAGATATTTGTTGCCGCTAAAAATCAAACTCAAATTGACCGGCTTAGACTGTTGCTGCAAAAATTGGAGCTTACCTTTCAAGTCGTTCACGCGGATGAGTACTTGTGGGAAACCTGGATAGAAAAAAAGCCTGACATAACAATTGTTCCGCGGTTTTTACTTGAAACTATTTTGTTAGCTGATGAAAAAGTTATTTTTCTGCGTACCGACGATTTCTTCGGACGAAAACAGCGGGCCAACACCCAAAATGCTTACGTACAGTTTTCGGCCAACGCGAAAAGCCTAGCCTTCGGCGATTTGAAGCCCAGCGATTTAGTAGTTCACGTTAAGCACGGCATCGGCGTTTACGAAGGCCTTAAAATAATGAATATTGGCGGCGTTGCCTCTGAATTTATTCAAGTTGCGTACAAAGACAAAGATAAGTTGTACCTGCCCGTTTACCGAGTGGGCCAATTACAAAAATTTTCTGGCGCTGGACAAACCAGCGTGTTGGATAAGCTGGGCGGAACGGGTTGGGAAAAAACAAAAATTAAAGTTAAGGCGCATTTACGTGATATTGCGGCCGATCTTTTACAGCTTTACGCCAAACGAAATGAAATTACGCGCCCCCCATTGTCTTTTAATGAAATTGCCTACCACGAGTTCGAAAAGGGTTTTCCGTTTGACGAAACGGATGATCAGCTTAAGGCTATCAACGATATCCAACGAGATTTTTTACAAGAAAAACCAATGGATCGTCTCATTTGCGGGGACGTTGGTTTTGGTAAAACTGAAGTCTCAATGCGCGCAGCGTTTCAGGCCGTGCAAAATAAAAAGCAAGTTGCCATTCTTGCGCCAACAACCGTTTTAACTTTTCAACATTTAGAAACTTTCAATCGGCGATTTACGGGTTGGAATTTTCAAATAAGATCCTTAAACAGATTCGTTGCGCCCGCTCAACAGAAAAAAACATTGGCCGAGTTAAAAGAGGGCAAGGTCGATATTTTAATCGGCACCCACCGCTTGCTAAGTAAAGATGTGGTTTTTAAAGATTTAGGGTTATTGATTGTGGACGAAGAACAAAAGTTCGGCGTCACGCACAAAGAAAAAATAAAAAAGTTTAAAACCGAAGTTGATACTTTAACTTTATCTGCAACGCCTATTCCAAGAACGCTCAACATGAGTTTCACGGGTATGCGCGATTTATCTATAATTAATACGGCGCCGATTGACCGCTTACCAACCAGAACTTTTATTTCGAAATTTGATACCGATTTAATTCGTAAGGGTATTCAGTCTGAAATAGCCCGCGGTGGACAGGTTTATTTTATTCATAACCGCGTGCAAAGCATCTATGGTTTGGCCGACGAGCTTAAACAAATCGTTCCCGATGCGCGCATGAAGGTGGCCCATGGTCAAATGAACGAAGAAGATCTAGAGCACGCTATGCTTTCATTCTTTAATCATGAAATCGACGTGCTTATCTGCACAGCCATCGTTGAATCCGGCATGGACGTGCCGCGCGCAAACACAATGTTTATTGATCAGGCGCACATGTTTGGTTTGTCACAGCTGTATCAACTACGCGGTCGCGTTGGACGAAGTAAGGCGCGCGCTTTCTGTTATTTACTGCTACCGAAAGATAAAAAAATTGAAAAACATGCGCAAGAGCGACTTAAAATTATTCAAGACAACTCGGCCCTGGGCTCAGGAATTCGCATTGCCCAGTATGATTTAGAGCTGCGCGGAGCCGGAAATATTTTAGGAGATAATCAGTCTGGTCACGTCAACTCGGTTGGCTATGAACTTTATATGGATTTACTTAATGAAGCCCTGGCAGAAGCGAAGGGTGAGCCGCTTACCGATCGAGAGCTAGACCCAGAAATCAATTTACGCGTTCCCGCCTTAATTCCAGATGCATACATTGCTGATATTCGCATTCGTTTAAGTTATTATAAAGCATTGGCAGATATAACTTCACAAGAAGATTTGGATCGCATCGAAGAAGAGTTGAAAGATCAATTCGGCGAAATTCCAGAGCCCGTCATTAATTTAATGGGACTTATGTTGATAAGAAAACAATGTAAAGATTTAGGCGTTAGAGATATTAGCGCCGGCGCAAAAAGCATTTCTTTAATTTTTACCGAACGCACGAAGTTAAAACCAGAAACCGCAATTCAATTGGCTATGCGGGAAAATAAAAAATATTCAATTACGCCTGATCAGCGACTAAATATCAGACTTAATAATATTACGTGGTCAGCAGTCTACGAAGAGCTTAATTATTTATTAACTCTTATTTAATTGCCTCGGCTTGTTCGATTGAACCCCGTCAATTTAATACGCACGAGTCAGATTTCCCTGATCGAAATTCAGGGCAAGCCCATCGCTATCCAATTGGTTCCGGCGAACGTTTTATCGAAATGCTTCGAGGCCTTCACATTGCAGGACTATAAGTTGTTGATATTTAATCTTCATCATTTTTGATAATTAGGAGGCTTTCATGTTTGCAAACGACAATAAGACTTTTCAAGAAGACGCTGAAAAACGAAAAGACAGTCTGGGTAAAGTTGAGCGACTTTTAAAAGTCATTAAGTCTGGAATGTTAACCACAATCAATTCTGAAGACGAGCTCTGCAGTCGCCCAATGATGCTGCAAAAGTTTGATGCTGAGACCGGCGAAGTCTGGTTTTTTACCGGTAAAAATACTGGCAAAGTTTTCGACATTCAACGTGACTCCCACGTAAATATTGCGTTCGCATCACCTGGCGCAAGCTCGTTTGTTAGTGTTAATGGCGCAGCCTCAATCGTTGATGATGCCAATTTAAAGAAAGATTTATGGTCACCTTTTTTACTAGCTTGGTTTCCGGAAGGCCTGAAAGATCCCAACTTAACTCTACTTTGTGTGAAGGTCAGTTCGGTCGAGTATTGGGATTCATCTTCGACGTTTGTGCAGATCGCGGGCTTTGCAAAAGCAGTTTTAACGGGTGAAAAATATAAACTAAGCAAATCTGAGCATGATCATATCGACTTGATATAGTTGGTTATTCTTAAAACTCCATCTTAATTCCAAGCCCAAGCTCGTCTGTCGAGCGCATATTAGGCTCACCGACTACGTGGGGAGTTTCAGAGGGTATGGCCGCGCTCGATTGCAAATGTCCGGAGTAGTAAATATCTAAAAACGTGTTCTCTAAACCAGACGATCGTAAGGCATCAACATGGCTTGATGGGTCGATTGCGCCCTCAATCCAGTTTAGTTGAAAAAGCAGTCCGAGTTTATAATTAGGTACATTATTCGCAGATGAACTTTTAAAACCCTGGCCCGTATTTCCTTCTTCTATTCCAAATTTCGCGATGCCAACTTGGGCATAAGGAACCACCAATGGCTCGTTAAAAAAATTATCGAAGGCAATGTTAGCCGCTACAAGAGTTCGCTTAACCCAAATATTCCGGGTACCCGGAGCTTCACTATGTCCTTGCGAGTAGCCTGCTAAAAGCCCAATTGAGCCTAGGCTGAAATTGTATTTATAGCCGATTTCGAAACCCAATAAGTTGATAGTTCGACCATCAATTATCTGATCAATAAACTTATCTTCGAAAAGTGAAAAATAATCTAAGGGATAGTATTTCTCTTGGTAAATTGAAAATAAAACGCCGTGAGTTTGTCGACGATCTTTGTAGCTTGCGCTGTAATCGACAGGGCGCTCAACCGTAATCTGCCCATCTGCGGCGTCTCGCTCGTCCACAAAAAGATCGTCCACATCTGCTTTTGTAACGGAAGCAATAAACGAAATAAATAAAAAAGCGTACACGATCCCCGAAATTAAAAACTTCATATAGATATACTACGTTCTTTAGTTAAAGAAGGCATCGCACTTAGGTCGGGTTTTGCAGAGTGATAACGTCTAGAGTTTTAGGGCCGCCGCAAGTGGCCCACCCTTGGCAGTGCTTAGTGCTTCGCGAATTCGGGTTGTTTGACTAAGTCGATCGCGACGTGCGCTTTATCTACTTCGTTAACAGTCTGCTCGTAATCAGCGTCAGATAAAACTTGAGTTACTAATTTGTTTTCAGCCACTTTAAGCGAGGCTTCGTATTTTTCAACGCTGATTTCTTCGGGTAACTGCATAAATTCAGCTAATACGTTTACCGAATCTCCAATTACTTCGCAGTAGCCCCAGCTGATCATCGCTTTAAAAATTTTATCGCGACCCGGAACTTTGTATTTTAAAATGCCGGTACCTAAAGTTGTAATCATTGAGGCATGGCCCGGTAAAATTGTCATTTCGCCAGAATACGCCGGCACGGTGACTTCCGTAATGACTTCGTCAAAAACCGCTTTTTTTTCTGGAGTTAAAACATTTAATTTAAACATAAGCCCTACCGTTTTTTTTACTCTAAAAGTTTATAGACTACGTAGATTGTAATTTTTTAGCTTTTTCAACCGCTTCTTCAATTGTTCCAACTAAGTAGAACGCTTGTTCTGGCAATGTATCGTGATGTCCATCAAGAATTTCACGGAAACCTTTGATGGTGTCTTTAATATCAACGTACTTACCCGTTAAGCCCGTAAATTGCTCAGCAACGAAGAACGGCTGAGACAAGAAACGCTGAATACGACGAGACCGCGCCACAACTAATTTATCTTCTTCAGATAATTCATCCATACCTAAGATGGCGATGATATCTTGTAATTCTTTGTACCGTTGTAAAAGAATCTGAACATCACGCGCTGTCTTGTAGTGATTATCACCAACAACTTGCGGATCTAAAATACGAGACGTTGAAGTAAGCGGGTGAACCGCAGGAAAGATACCCATCGCCGCGATATCGCGATCTAAGTTTGTCGTCGCGTCTAAGTGGGCAAATGTTGTTGCCGGAGCTGGGTCCGTATAGTCATCGGCCGGTACGTATACCGCTTGGACCGAAGTAATTGAACCTTGCTTTGTTGAGGTAATGCGTTCCTGCATCACACCCATTTCAGTTGCCAGTGTTGGCTGGTAACCAACGGCCGAAGGAATACGACCCAGTAGCGCTGAAACTTCTGCGCCGGCTTGAGTAAAACGGAAAATATTATCTACGAAAAATAGAACGTCTTGTTTTTCAACGTCACGGAAATATTCCGCGATGGTTAGGCCCGTTAAAGCAACGCGGGCGCGGGCACCAGGTGGTTCATTCATCTGACCGAATACAAGCGCGGTTTTAGCTAATACGCCTGAATCTTTCATCTCGTGCCATAAGTCATTACCTTCACGAGTACGCTCTCCAACGCCCGCAAAAACCGAGAATCCACCGTGCACAGTGGCGATATTACGAATTAATTCTTGAATCAAAACGGTCTTACCAACCCCGGCTCCGCCGAACAAACCAATCTTGCCGCCCTTAGAATACGGCGCCAACAAGTCGATAACTTTAATCCCCGTCATTAACATTTCTTGAGATGTTGCTAAGTCTTCAAACTTAGGTGGTGATCGGTGAATCGGCCAAACTTCTTTCGTTTTAACTTCTCCCATTTCATCAATTGGCTCGCCAACAACATTAATGATGCGGCCTAAAACTTCACGGCCTACGGGCGCCGTAATCATGTTGCCCGTGCTCTTAACTTCAGTTCCGCGAACTAATCCTTCCGTTGAGTCCATAGAGATTGTTCGAACAATTCCATCACCCAAATGTTGGGCGACTTCTAGTACTAAATTAAATTCTTTATCAGAAATCGTTTTGTTCGTTGCGCGTAAAGCGGTATTGATTGAAGGAAGAGATGCGATATCAAATTCAACGTCGACAACCGCTCCAAGAACTTGTTTGATTTTACCGTTAGCCATTTTTAACCACCCTTATTATCTATTAATATATTTATTTTAAAGCTTCTGCGCCACTGACAATTTCGATTAACTCTGTCGTAATTTTCTCTTGTCGTGCTTTGTTGTAATTCAGTGTCAATTTCGCAATCATATCGCGCGCATTGTTCGATGCATTCTCCATCGCGGTCATGCGGGCGCCATGTTCAGAGGCCACTGATTCCGACATAGCCCGATAAACTTGAAGATTAAAGTTCTTCTTTAAAAGATCTTCAATAATCAACTCGGGCGCCGGATCAAAAATCATGTTAGCCGCAATGGCCGTGTGTCCCGCGCCGGCCGTGTCGAAAGAAGATCTTTCAATTTCAACCGGAAGAATGGTTTCACAAACCACTTTTTGCGAAATTGCTGATTTAAATTCGTTATAGATCAAACGAATTTCATCGTAGTGACCTTTTTCAAATTGCTTAGTCAGGTTCTCGGCGATTGATTTTGCAAAGTTATACGAAATGTCTTTATCAAGCTTAGTAAAGCTTTCGATCGCCTTCACTTTTTTACGAGCGAAATAATCAATTCCTCGCTTGCCGATAAAAATAAAATCAATTTTTTCAAAATTATTTTTATTGTCGGCAATATACTTGTCGGCAAACTTTGTAATGCCGCTGTTAAAAGCTCCGCAAAGGCCGCGGTCTGAAGTTAATACCACTAATAAAACATTTCGTACGTTCGAACGCTTAACCATCAAAGGATGCGACACTTGTTGCGTGG
This sequence comes from Bdellovibrio sp., assembly GCA_014378765.1. Classification (GTDB taxonomy): domain Bacteria; phylum Bdellovibrionota; class Bdellovibrionia; order Bdellovibrionales; family Bdellovibrionaceae; genus Pseudobdellovibrio. The sequence continues at coordinate 55,219 of JACMNA010000133.1, forward strand.
CCGCAATGTCGGCGATAACGTTTTTAAGCGTCAGCGCATATGGGCGCATATTTTGAATTTGATGTTGCGCTTTACGCAGTTTCGCCGCCGACACTAGCTTCATCGCTTTCGTGATTTGCTGAGTGTTCTTCGTCGAATCAATTCGTATGCGTATATCTTTTAAGTTAGCCATTGTATCCTTAAGCCCCTCCGGAGACTACGTCCCTACTTAGAGGGTTGAAAAATAGCGCCAAATTCTTTTAAAGCCGTCGTTAATTCTTTTTTCAAATCGTCAGAGACTTGTTTTTTCTCTTCGATCGTTTTTAAGATTGATGAATACTTTTGTTTTAAGAACTGGATCATTTCGGTTTCGTAGCGCTTAACGTCTGCGTCCGGAAGCATATCAACGTAGGCATTCGTTACTGCAAAAATCGCCGCCACTTGCTCTTCAACTTTGACCGGTTGGTATTGGCCTTGTTTTAAAAGTTCAACCAATTTGCGACCACGAGATAATTGTTGCTGTGAAGTTTTATCTAAGTCAGAGGCGAAGGCCGCGAAAGCCTCAAGCGCACGGAACTGAGCTAATTCTAGCTTAATCGGGCCGGCAACTTGTTTCATCGCCTTAACTTGAGCTGATCCGCCCACGCGAGAAACTGATTTACCAATTGAAATCGCCGGACGAACACCTTTGTAGAATAAATCTGATTCTAAAAAGATCTGTCCGTCGGTGATCGAAATCACGTTCGTTGGAATGTATGCCGAAATATCGCCCGCTTGCGTTTCGATGATTGGTAATGCGGTTAAAGAACCCGAACCCTTATCATCAGAAAGTTTAGCCGAACGCTCTAACAAACGACTGTGAAGATAGAAAACGTCTCCTGGATACGCTTCACGACCCGGAGGACGACGAAGTAATAATGACATTTGACGATAAGCTTGCGCTTGCTTTGTTAAATCATCATAAATAATTAATGCGTGACGACCGCTATCGCGGAAGTATTCAGCCATGGCAGTTCCAGAGTACGCTGCTAAGAACTGCATTGGAGCTGGGTCAGAAGCCGACGTGGCAATAACCGTAGTATATTCCAAAGCACCCGCCGCACGAAGTTTTTCAACAACGACTGACACAGTTGATTGTTTCTGTCCGATCGCTACATAAAAACACTGAACGTTCTGACCTTTTTGATTAATGATAGTATCGATTGCGATCGCTGACTTTCCCGTTTGACGGTCGCCAATGATTAATTCTCGCTGACCACGACCGATTGGCACCAGGGCATCAATGGCTTTTAAACCCGTTTGCATCGGCTCATGAACACCTTTGCGGTAAACGATTCCGGGAGCTTTTAATTCAACCACGCGAGAGTGCGGCGTATTGATCGGACCTTTTCCATCGATTGGGCGACCTAATCCGTCAACCACGCGACCTAATAAGGCCTCGCCAACTGGAACCGATACGATTTTTTTCGTACGCTTTACTGGATCGCCTTCTTTAATTGAACGATCTTCTCCGAAGATAACCACGCCCACTTGGGTTGATTCTAAATTGAGAGCCATACCTTGAATTCCACCTGGAAATTCAACCAATTCTCCGGCCATGACATTTTCAAGACCGTAAACGCGGGCAACCCCATCACCTACTGAAAGAACGCTTCCGGTTTCTGCAACCTCAACGCTTTTGTTATATTTAGAAATTTGTTCTTTAAGGACGCGACCGATCTCGTCAGCTCTGATTTGGGCTTCCATCTACATTCCTCTCTTTGAAATGTCTTCTTTTAACTTATTTAAATGAAATTGAGCAGAATCGTCTAATGTCCATCCGCCGACGGTCACTTTAAATCCTGATAATAAACTAGGGTCTTTTTGTGTATTCAAGCGAACCGTTTTCTTCAATGCTTCAGACAAACGTTTTTCAACTTGTTGTTTAAATTCGGCGGAAGGCTCGGTCGCCATATATAATATGCCTTCGGTTTCGCCCGACATTGATCGAACCGAAGCTTGAAAGTTTTCATTAATTTGGGTTAACACGCCCATGCGTTCGTTTTGTACTAGCATAACAATAAAATTAAATGTTTCTGGAGAGCATTTTCCTTCAAGAGCGGCTTTCGCCACCATTACTTTATTGTCGGCCGAATTAAATGGGCTGGCAAAAAAAGTTGCAATGGCTTCTTCTGAAAAAATCTTAGCAATGGCTTCTAATTCTTTAGAAATATTATCGGCCTTGCCGCCTTCAGAGACAGCTTCAAATAAAGATTGCGAATATTTTTCGATTACGGCATCGGCACTCATGATTTCACCTGTGAAATTTGATTTAAAAAGGCCGCTTCGGCGCCCTGGCTAACCTGGCTGCTTTTGTCGTTAATTTTTTTGGTCACAAAGCTGATTGCTTGAGTTAAAATTAAATTATTGATTTCAGATTTAGCTTTTTCTAACTCGTTCTTAAGCGTCAACTGAAGGTCCGCCTTCATTTTTTCGGCATGCACTTCCGATTCATGAATGATGTGTGCCTTGGCTAAGTTAGATTCGTGCTTAGCGTTTTCAATTGCTTTGCCTTCGCCTGACTCAAGGGTTGCTAGCTTCGTTTTTATTTCTTGCAAAGCCGCTTCGGCATTTTTAAGCGCGGCCTTGGTTTTTTCGGCCTGGCTTAAAAAAGCTGTGCGCCGATTTGCGAAAGCTTCGATAACTGATTTGCGTAAAAAGAAAAACAGCGCAATTAATAAGATTCCTAGATTAGCTGCTTGCCAGCCAATTTGTTCGAAAGGAATAGCGTTATGGCCCTCGCCGTGGCCAGCCGCCTCTAATGCCATCGCAACTGCCGATAATAAAAAAGTGACCATGAACGTTTTTTTCACAGAGCGGCTCCCGTGATTTTTTTTGAAATTTCATTTGAAACGTCTTCGGCAATGGCCGTTATGTTTTGCTGAGCATTTCTTTTTTGCGAATCGATTTCGGTTCGCGCCGTAGCGGTCGCGCCCGCTACGATTTCTTTAGCTTGCGATAAAATTTTTGTTGCCGATTCATTTGCTTCGCTTTTTGAAGTTTCAAAAATGTTACGAACTTTATCGTTTATTTCGCGCGCGCGGGCCTGAAAAATTTGTCCTAATTTTTTAGCCTCTTCTTGCGTTTCAGAAGCCACTTGATCGGCGCCCTTTGTTTGTTTTAAACGTTGATCATAGGCTTTAAAAAAGGGATTAAAAACTACTACGGTCAAAAATGAAATTGTAATGATGAATAAGACAAACTGAATGAATGCAGTCTCGTTCGCGCCAAGCTGTTGCAAAATTTCCATATTTTAGCCTTTACTTCTTTTATAGACAACTTGGATAGCATTAAGCTGATTTAGCGGTCAAGAAGTTAGGCCAATGTGATCTGCATTTAAGCTTTTGGAATATACGAAGCGCCTTCGAACACAACACCTTCTTCAATCTTTAGGCTGGGAGTTGTTACGGTTCCGCGAAAATTTGCAGGCGGAATCATGACCACTTTACTGTGCGCAATGATATTGCCCTCGAATTGTCCTTTTAATATGACATAACTGGCTTCAACTTCGGCTACAACTTGAGCCGTTTCGGAAATAATTAATTGATCGCGAGTGAAAATCTCGCCCTTAAACTGACCTGCGATTTTTGCAGTTCCGCTGTATGAAAGGCGGCCCTCGAAAGAGCTGCCTTCTTCAATTAAGGTGGAAACAATCGATTCTTTTTCCATTACGATTTTAGCTTTTCGTAGATTTGCGTAAGCTGTTCATCAGAATAGAAATTAATTTCTACTTTGCCTTTGCCAGACTTATAACTAATCTCCACTTTTGTGCCTAAAGCTTTTTGCAATTGATCGGCTAATTCTTTTGCCAACTTTGATGCGATATCTATATTAATACCGACTTGTTTAGCTTTAGCTTGATTTTCATTTACATCAAAAGCCTGCGCTTTAATTTCTGCTTCGATAGCGCGCACAGACAAACCTTTTTCAAACGCTTTTTTGGCTAGAGCAATCTGTTTTGTTTTGTCCGTTAATGATAAAAGTGCTTTTGCATGTCCAACACTAATTTTTTTAGCAGCTAACATTTCTTTTAGTTCATTCGGTAAAGATAAAAGTCGAATAGCATTGGCAACGGTAGATCTTTCTTTTCCAACCTTATCCGCAACATCTTGTTGAGAAAGGCTAAATTCTTCCATCAACCGCTGATAACTATCAGCCTCTTCAATTGGATCTAAATCTTCGCGCTGAACGTTTTCGATTAAGGCAATTTGCAAAGCTTCACGATCGGTAATCGTCTTGATAATTGCCGGCACCTCGTGAAGTCCGGCCATTTGGGCCGCACGCCACCGGCGCTCACCGGCGATAATTTCAAACCCGCCGCCATTTCTTTTGCGAACTGCAATTGGCTGAATAATTCCGTTTTCTTTAATCGAAGTGGCTAGCTCCTCTAAAGATTCTTTTTCAAAGTTTTTTCTTGGTTGGTAAACACCCGGAACTAGTTTATCAATCGCAATATGCCAGATTCTTTGTTCGTTAGGAATTTCTGCTGTTGGGGGAGGGGCAGATGTTTTAGCTGGTTTATTGTTTTCAATTTGTTCCACTGGTTGATTGTTAAACGCATTCGCTTCAGCTCCGCCAAGTAACGAGCCAATTCCCCGGCCTAAGCGCTTTTTGTTTTGATTATCTTTATTTGTTTCCATTAGTTACCTCTAAATTTCTGCCTGCTTGTTTGCTTCTAATTCAGCTTTTTTAGCTTGTGACGTGCGCTCAACAAGTTCTTTCGCTAATTCTAAGTACATAAGTGCGCCGATAGATTTTGCATCGTATCCAAAAATGGATACTCCGTGGCTAGGCGCCTCGCTTAGTCTTACGTTTCTTGGAATAACGGCGTTAAATACTTTTTCTTTAAAATGCGCCCTGATTTCATCAACAACTTGATGGCCTAAATTATTTCGCTTATCAAACATTGTTAATAAGATTCCTTCGATATGCAAATTTGGATTTATACTTTTTTTGACTAGCCCAGCAGTATTCAAAAGTTGGCTTAAGCCTTCAAGCGCATAGTATTCACACTGCAAGGGCACTAAGAAGCTATTAGCCGCCGCTAAAGAGTTCAAAGTTAAAAGACCCAGCGAGGGTGGACAATCAATCAAGATGTAGTCATAAAGGGCGGCAACTCCAGAAATTGCGTTCTTTAATCGATATTCGCGCTGGGGCATATCAACAAGTTCAATTTCAGCCCCGACAAGGTCGGGGTTTGCGCTGGCGACCCATAAATTTTTTGTTGAGCTTTGAAAAACAACTTCCTGAAGTGTCTTTTCTCCAATTAGCACGTGATAGATATTCGCATCTTGAGTTTCGTGCTTCTTAATGCCTAGTCCGCTCGATGCATTTCCTTGCGGATCCATGTCGATGACCAATACTTTATGGCCCATTTGAGCCAAGGCGGCCGATAGGTTAACGGTGGTCGTTGTCTTTCCGACGCCACCCTTTTGATTTGATATACTGATGATTTTTATCATGATGCCTCCTGGTGCTGTTAAGACTATTTCTGACAGTTTAATTGCTAGCAAGTATTATTTCAGTTTTGTTCACCTTTTACCGATGTTCTACGTGGAACACTCATGAAATACCTATTAATTGTGCTTTTATTTAGTTTTTTAGCCGCATGCGATAAGAATGATCCTACGCCGGAGCTTTCTGACGATATCTATAAGGACTATGTTGAAGAGTTCGAAATATCGAATCGAGAGCTAGAGTCGACACAAAAAGAATACAATAAACTTTTAATCGAAAAAACGAAGGCTGTTCCGCAAACGGGACAAATAAAGTTTGTTCAAAAGAAAATTTATGACTCTGAACGACAGATTAATACTCTGAAACAACAAAAACAGTTTTTCGAGATAAAAATCGAACTGCGCCGAGATCTCGCTCGCCAGCGTGCTTTAGAATCACAGCATGGTGGCCGACCTTGGCCAGATGTCGCCGAAATTGCGACCTATAAATCTTCCATCAAATTTCAACGTGATAAGCTGGCCTGGGACAAAAACAAAGGTATGAAAAAAAATGTTCCACGTGGAACAAGCGCCACTGGCGAAGCGCCAAAAGCGGCCGGGCATTAAAAATAAGTTAGGCAATCCTTTCAGTCTTAACGATATACATTTTTATTTCTGAGCCTTCCAAAGTATATTCACCCTCAAGACTTGGTTGCCAAACAGAGCAAAGTTGCGTGGGAATTTGCGAAACCTCAACACTCCACTCCATGCCTTTTAAGTGAAATATTATGCCTTTGCTTTTCACAATTTTACGCAACATTAATAACGACTTGGGCAGCGGGGCGAAACCACGGCAAATAGCCTGGTGAATTGAGCCCTCATCCATCAAATCAACTTTGCGGTTATGAACTGCAATATTCAATAATTTAAGAGTATCGATAACGTGTTTTAAAAACTCACATTTGCGCTCATCCGTGTCGATCAAAATAATTTTCTGCTCAGGAAACAGGATGCCGTAAACCAACCCAGGAAAACCGTTGCCGCTACCAAGATCATGTAAGATTTCGTTTTTATTCACATTTTTTGAAACAATTTTACATGCGTGAATACTGTCTGCAAAATGAGTCGAGTCAGCGTTTTGAATTCCCTTTGCCGAAACTAAATTCACAACCTTATTAAATTTCAGCAATTCAGCAAAGTAGGCCTTCAATAAAATTTGTTTTGGCTCGTCGATTTCTGGAAACCAGGTTTTGATTCTCCAGTTAGGAACTACCTTAGCATCGCTCAAATTTAAACCTCAGTTAATAAAAGAATTAGATTCCGACCGAATCTTATGGCCTTTTAAATATATCATGATCGCTTGTAAAGCAGAAGGATTTACTCCACTGATACGCTGAGCCTGACCCAAAGTGCGGGGCCTTATACGCCCTAACTTATCGACCTCTTCATTAGACAAACCTTTAATTAATTTAAAATTTAGATCCTGCGGTATGTGCAGCTCATCAAGTTTTTTAGTTTGTTCGATAATTTCATTTTGTTTTTTAATGTAGCCCGCATATTTAATTTCAATTTCTACGGCGTCGGGTACTTCAACATCCGGATCAACCTCAAAACCAAGCTTGGCCAACATTTCAAAGCTTGCTTCGGGCCGCCGCAAAAATTCTGCAAAAGTAAGGGGTTTAGAAAGCGGACTGCTGCCTAGCTGGATCACCAGCTGATTGACCTCTGGTTTTGGATAGATCGAATTTTCCGATAGGCTTCTCACCATCGATGCACGTTTTTCTTTTATCGAATCTAAACTCAGAAGCGTTTCTTCTGAGGCTATCCCTAGCTTTCTAGAAATATCTGCTAATCGATCAATCGTGTTGTCTTCCCGTAACACTAAGCGATGTTCGGCGCGCGAAGTAAACATTCGGTATGGTTCGCGCGTGCCTTTTGTAACCAAGTCATCTACCAAAACTCCGGTGTAGGCTAAATCACGGCTTAAAATAAATTCTTCACGACCTAAAATTTTATGAGCTGCATTCACGCCCGCAATAAAGCCCTGGGCCGCGGCCTCTTCGTATCCGCTTGTTCCATTAATTTGACCCGCTAAGAAAAGATTTTCTACCAGCCTAGTTTCTAAACGATGAAAAATTTGAGTGGGTTCGATGTAGTCGTATTCAACCGCGTAGCCATAGCGCACAACTTTGACGTTTTCTAGGCCAGGAATTGTTTTTAAAAACTGATCTTGCACATCTTCCGGCAAAGAAGTCGAAATGCCTTGCAGATAAATAAGATCTGAATTTAAACCTTCGGGCTCTAAAAACGTTTGGTGAGAGGCTCGCTCATGAAAGCGCGTGATTTTATCTTCAATGCTTGGGCAGTAGCGTGGCCCCACGCCCTCAATCACTCCGCAGAACATCGGGGATTTATCTAGATTAGCTCTAATAATTTCATGAGTTTGTTCATTCGTATTTGAAAGGTAACAAGCAATCTGGGGTAAATAAAATTGTTTCTTCGAGCGGTGGCTAAACGGAAAAAACTTTTCATCGCCGTACTGTGGTGTGGTTTTGCTCCAATCGATGCTATCTTTATGAAGCCTTGCCGGAGTGCCGGTTTTTAAACGCTTTACTTCAAAACCAAAATTAAGCAGTTGGTCTGAAAGGCCAATCGATGCCTGATCGCCAATGCGGCCGCCCGCAATTTGTTTAAGACCAAAGTGCATGACTCCGTTCATGAATGTGCCGGTCGTAATAATGACCGCCTTTGCTTTGGCTTGCGAACCGTCACTTAAAATCACACCCTCGCAAATTGAATTATTTAATAGAAGGCTTTTAACTTCGCCTTCTAGAATTTGTAAGTTTTTTTGTGACTTCAATGTGTTTTTTTGAATATCTGAATACACATGCTTATCGCACTGGGCGCGGCTTCCGCGAACGGCAGGTCCGCGACTAGCATTTAATCTTTTAAATTGTATACATGATTGGTCGGCGGCTCGGCCCATTTGCCCGCCCAAAATATCAATCTCACGAACCATGTGGCCTTTTGCCAAACCACCGATTGAAGGGTTACAAGACATGTAGGCAATGCGCTCAACGTTAGTTGTTACTAATAAAGTATTAAGGCCAAGGCGTGAGGTGGCGAGACTTGCTTCAACGCCTGCGTGCCCGGCCCCAACCACAATGACATCAAATGAATTCACTAAAACCCCATGTGCTTATTATTTTGATCCGACTATTTTCCCAGACAAAATTCTTTAAAGACGCGATCCATAATTTGATCGTCATAGACTTGTCCAAGAATTTTCTGCAACGATAAAAGCGCTTCTTTCAAATACATTGCGACAAATTCGGCGCCGCTATTTTTTTGAAGTTCATTTAATGAGACTTCGATCATTTCGTATGCGTATTTTGCATTCTCAAATTGCCGGGCTGAAGATATGACAGCTTCCTCCAGGTAATCAAGGCTTCCAATGGCCGAGCTCATACACTCTAATACTCTAGTTCGGGCTTGGGTATCAAGCGCCGAGGTCAAAATCACGCTTTCGGGCTTTATATCAGGTAAATAAGATTGTAATTTTTTTGTGATCTCTGCGCTCGTCAGGCCCGCGGCCGTATCCGACTTATTAATCAGAAATAAGCTTTTTGAACCTTTCAATTCATTATAAATCTCAAATGATTTTTTCCAGTCTTTTTGGTTGATATCTAAGACCAAACACAATAGATCGGCCTTAAGAGCCTCTTGCTTTGATCGATCCACGCCAATGCGTTCGACCTGGTCGGTTGTGTCGCGCAGACCAGCCGTATCGCTAATAACATACTTTACGCCCTGGTGAATTGTGGCGCCCTCGATAACGTCCCTGGTCGTGCCGGCAATTTCGGTTACGATTGCCTTATCGTTTTGAAGAAATAAATTAAGTAGGCTTGATTTGCCAACGTTAGGCTCGCCAACCAACACAACTTTAACGCCATCTTTAAGTAGGCGACCTGATTGATAAGATTCCATCAGCTTTTTTATTTCGGCCTGTATCTGGGCCGTTTTATCAATAAGCACTTGGTTATCGATAATATCTAAACCCTCGGAAGAAAAATCAATCGAAGCTTCAATATGCGCTAAACACCAGGTTAAATCAGACTCTAGTTTTAAAAATTGTTTTGAAATATGGCCATCTAATTGCCTCAACGCTAATTTGGCCGAAAGCTCGTTTTGACTATCGATTAAAGACAGTACGGATTCGGCTTGAACTAAATCGAGGCGATTATTCATGAACGCTCTAAATGTAAACTCGCCGCGATCGGCTAGCGAACAACCGCCTTCAATTAATAGATCCAAAATTTTTTGAGTGATGTACGTACTGCCATGGCACGATATTTCGACCACTTCTTCGCCGGTAAATGATTTACCTTCTTGAAAGTAAGTTAAAACCGCTTCGTCAATTTTCGAATTTTTTGAATCAAGGATTTCGCAGAAATAGGCCTTATGAGATTCGATTTTCTTTTTGGTAAGCGCTGGCGCAATTTTTTTTGCGCCCTCAAGGGCCTTGGCGCCGCTGACTCGAATAACCGCGATGCCACCTTTGCCCGGCGGAGTCGAAACTGCACAAATCGTCTCGTCACTTCGAATCCGCATACAACCTTTTACTAATTAATTAGTCTCTTCAGCTAACGAATCATTTTCGGACGCTTCCGTTGTAGATTTAGCTGGGTAAATTTTAATTTTTTTATAAAGACCGTCGCCTAAAGAGCGGCTTTTGACCCGGCCGTCTAAGGCTAAGTATTGGTGAACGACTTTGCGCTCTTTCGGCGGCAAAGCGCGGGAGTAAACTGATTTACCTTGCTCGATCGCAATTGTCTTAAGGTGCTCGGCGCGTTCAATTAAAGCCGCTTCTGATTCTTGGCGAAAGCCGCCGCAATCAACGATTACGTTCGTTTGCACATCCGAGAAATGGTGCTGCGTAACGCGTTTTACGATTAATTGAATCGCATCTAGCAACTGACCTTTGAAATCTATTAAAAGGGGTTCGTCGCCCCCCGAAAATTCAATCTTAACGTCAGTAATTTCTTCTTTTTTGGTCAGGTTTAATTCGTACGATAAATCAAAATTACCTTTTTCAAGGATTCCGTTTAAAGTTGCCTCTACAACTGATTCTAAGTCTTCTTTTTTTGCGCCGCCAAATAGCTTACTAAAAAATCCAGCCATCTTATCTCCTCTTTTCAACAGTTTTTAATGCCGAGTTATCTTTTGAGTTATCTCTAAGTAAAAAATATTGCTGAGTTACGCCGAACAAGGCGCTAATAAAGTTATAAAGCGTTAATCCGCTAGGTAAACTCAACATAAATAAAGTAAAGATGATTGGCATAAAGTTAAGAATTTTAGCCTGCGTTGGATCCATCGTCGTTGGAGTTAGTTTTTGCTGAAAGAACATCGTAACGCCCATTAAGACCGGCAATACAAAAAAGCGATCGTGTGAGCTTAGATCGGTAATCCAGCCAAAGAATGGTTGCTGATAAATTTCGATGCTTGAGCCAATGGCCTTCCATAAAGCAAAAAACACCGGAATTTGAATCAACATTGGCAAACATCCACTGAGTGGGTTTGCCTTGTGCTGTTTCATAATCGCCATGGTTTCGCGATTAACTGCCATCGGATCGCCCTTATATTTATCGCGCGCCGCTTGCAAAAGCGGTTGAATCTTTTGCATCGCGCGCGCCGATTTAAAAGATAAAATATTAAATGGCAGCATGATTAATCGTACCACAAGGGTTAAGCCGATAATTGCTAAGCCCCAGTTACCCAATAATTGATGCATCAACTTCAGTAACATTAATAACGGCTTCGCAATAAAACCAAAAATACCATAGTCCATCACTTCAGCTAAAATCGGGTCAATTTTTTGCAGATTTTCACCCAGCTTGGGGCCCACAAAATACATTTGCTTAATCTCAGTTGCTTGGGCATTTTTTAATTCATAATTAACAGCCATGTTAGCCATCGAGTTTTGTACTGACATTGACGCTGATGGCGCGATCTCCGATTTATCGATCAGGGCTTGAGTAAAATACTGGGTGCCAATTGTTGCTAGCGTCACGTTGGCTGCGGTTTTTGTATGGCCCTCGCCCGGTTTTAAAGAAGAAATGCTGTCGGTTGATATCTTGCCAGATTCGCGAAATAAAAAATCTTGGCGTTCAAACGAGGGCATAAAAAACGTTTTATTTTTAACTTCATGTTTTTTATCTGAAAAACTATAGGTAATATTGCCTACGCCACGGTCAAATTGCGTACTGGACTCGAAGTGCATAAGGTCTTTATTAAACTTAATGGCGCGTTTAATATTTTTTCCAGCAACCACCGCCTGTCCCGTAAATTCGTCGGGCGCGACTTGCGTTAGTGCAAACTGCACAGGCGCTTGATCAACCATCATTCCAAAAATTTTATCGGCAGATGAAAAAGAAATTGGGTTTTGATTGCGATCGAAATATTTTTTTAGTTCGTAGTAGTTAAGGCCCATTCCGTTCGATGATATTTGCCATTTAACGTTTTCGTCTTCATAGGTGAACGTTTTTTCATCCGCCGGTAGCGGGCGATTTGAAGGAGTTGCTTGGTTCGTGCCTTCTTGCTTAAAAGTTTTTGGTGTTTCTTCTGCTTTTTTAGATTTTTGAACATTCTGGGCGCTGTCTGTACTTTGCGTCGAAACCACTCCGGGCTGAGCATAGTTTTTACTGATGTAATACTGCCAGCCCCATAAAAATAAAAAGACGGCAACGATTGAAATTAAAAAGCGCGGATTACCAAAAGGTGATTCATTATGATTATTCATGCGAGGCTCTTTCGTTTATGGGAACAGGATCATAAAATGGTTTTTTACTGAGCGGATGACAACTTATAAATCTGAGAAAGACAAGCTGAGTTGCACGGAAAAATGTAAACTTTTCATAGGCTTCTACGGCGTAGTGCGAGCACGAAGGATAGTATCTGCAGTTACCACCTATAAATTGTGCGATTGTGCTTTGGTAAATCCGAATTAAAATAAAAGGCAATCGGTTTGATCGAGCCGAAAAGTCAGATCTTTTGGTAGGCTGCCAAAAATTCTTTAAATTGAAGTTCGTAATAAAAGGACTCGTCTGATTGTGGTCTGAACACAAACACGATTGTTTTAGATTGAAGCTTTTCAGGCCATTGTTCAGTTCGTACACAGTTGCGAACCCATCTTTTGAGCTTATTTCGAATTATAGCATTACCGACCTTACGAGAAGCAGTGACTCCAAAATAATTTTTAGCGTCTGCCGAATTCATAATGTGAAGGGTTACCCAAGAAGCAAGCCGTTGTTTTTTTCCAGTCAACGCAGCTTCTTTGAAATTCGAAGATCTCTTAAGAGGATAGACCTTATTTGCCACCAGGTTTAACGGTCAACTTTTTACGACCTTTAGCACGACGACGATTGATCAGCTTTTTGCCAGCGGCCGTCTTCATTTTTGATCTGAAGCCATGCGTTTTAGCGCGACGTTTTTTACTGGGTTGATAAGTACGTTTACTCATAGGACACCTCTTCTACGACGTCATTCACGTCAATGCATAAATAATCAGCTACAGCTAATTAAAGTGAGTTAGAAATAAAGCACAACGCGGCATTGAGGTCAACTGTTGATAACTCGGAATCCTGTTGTTAGTTAGATCCCGTGGTCCTGAGGGGGAATAATGGAGATGAATAGTTCGTTTTGGAGTCAAATCAAGTCCTCCATGAAAAATAAGAACGGTACGAACAAGCTTTTAGAAAATTGGCTTGATCCGATCGATCTCATAAAAGCAGAAAAAAGTGGCGACAATTTAAAGGTTATTTTAGGGGTTCCTAATCAATTTTTCTTTTTCTATGTCAATGAACACTTAAAAGATAAGATCACCCAAGAGTTGGCCTTGGTGTCGGGCTTAAAATTAGATGTCGAATTTGTTGTTACTGGCAAGATGGCTAGCGACTACAACACGTCTTTACAAGACGTCATGCAAAACACTGAACAAATTTTTCAAAATAACTCACGCCCGACGCCGCTGTACCCGCCTAAGCCGATTGAAAATATAAATGAAGACTTTACCTTTTCAACTTTTGTTGTGGGTAAAAACTCTGAGTTTGCTCATGCCGCCACTTATAATGTTTCGCAAAATCCGGGGGCGGATGATTATAATCCTCTCTTTATATATGGGCCATCCGGTATGGGTAAAACCCACCTGTTAAATGCGGCCGCTAATCAAATTAAACAGAATTATCCACACTTAAGAATTACCTATATCTCGGCCGAGCGTTTTTTAAATGAGTGCGTTTCGGCCATTCGGCGACACGAAATGGATAAATTTCGTCAGAAGTACCGTGAAAATTCAGATATTATCGTGGTCGACGATGTTCAGTACATCGGTCGCGGTGAGGCCGTTCAAGAAGAGTTTTTCCATACGATTAATACGTTTATTGAAAAAACACGCCAAGTTATTCTAGCCAGTGACCGCATGCCTAAAGATATCTTGGGTTTAGAGGATCGTTCGCGCACCCGTTTAGAGCGTGGATTGATTGCTGATATTACGATGCCAGACTTAGAAACACGAATTGCCATCTTAAGATACAAGGCTGAAAATTTTAACATTCGTGTTTCTGAAGATACCGTTCAATATATAGCTAAGATTTCTAAAAAATCCATTCGAGAGCTCGAGGGCAACTTAAAGAAGATTAAGATGTACTCCGAGCTTCAGGGTTTAACGATTAATTTAGAGTTGGCGCGCAAAGTTTTAGCTCATCATGAAAATACGATCACCATCACCGTTGAAGAGATACAAAGAATTGTTTCAGAGTATTTTAAAATTAGGGTGAGTGACCTTAAGGCTGCCAGCCGCGCTAAGCCAATTGTGGTTCCGCGCCAGATCGCCATGTATTTAATCAAAAAGTTTTTGGATAAATCATTGGTAGATATTGGTAAGGCCTTTGGCGGAAAAGATCACACGACGGTAATCAGTTCTATAGAAAAAGTTGAGAATCTACAGAACAAAGATGCTCAATTTAAGAATGATATCGATGAGTTAATCAACCAAATCCACAATGTGACTGGATTGTAGATGTGGGAATGTGGGTAACCTGTGGATAACCTATCCGGAAACTCTGTGGATAATTATAATCAACATTTTAACTCGGTTTTGATTTAATTCTACGTTGAGTTTTCCACGCGGAAAGGTTAATAGTTTCAAAGATTTACTTTAAAAAGTGACTTACCAACGCTCCTACTACGACTACTACATTTATATATATAATAATAGGGAACCAAGAGACATGAAAATTGAGATACAAAAAAAAGATCTTTTAGGACTCTTAAGCCGAACTCAAAATATTGTCGAAAAAAGAAATACGATGCCGATCTTGGTAAACGTTTTGTTAGAAGCCTCTGATAATCAATTAAAGGCTTACGCTACGGACTTAGAAGTTAGTCTTACCGATTCGGTACCTGTGCAAACAAAAGAGCCTGGCAAGGTTGCAGTAAGCGCTAAGAGCCTTTTTGAAATTACGAAAGAATTATTCGACGGACCAATTCAATTAATTAAAAAAGAAAACAACTGGCTTGAAATTAAGCAGGGTAAATTTCTATCAAAAATTATTGGCGTGGCGGCAGATGAGTATCCGGTGTTTCCAACTTATAACTCAGAAAACTTTTCTAAGATTAATGCCGCTGAATTTAAATTTATGATCGATAAAACTATTTATAGCGTTTCAAACGATGAAACTCGCTATCACTTAAATGGTGTTTATTTTGAAAAGTTAGAAAAAGATATGATCACGATGGTCGCGACCGATGGTCATCGCTTGAGTCTAATCAAAAAAGAATTTAAGAATTTATCAATGGGCGAAAAAATTGGTGTGATCATTCCTAAAAAAGGTTTGTTTGAAATTAAGAAATTAATTGAGTCTTCAGTTGAAGATGTACACGTGGCCGTTGAAGGTTCGCAGTTTATTCTAAAATCAGGTAGCTGCATTCTGATGATTCGCCTTATCGAGGGGAAATACCCGAATTATCAACAGTTTATTCCACAAAAGTTTTCTCATAATATTGTAGTTCCTCGTGACGCAATTTTATCTTGTCTAAAACGGGTTTCACTTTTAGCTAATCAAAAGTCTAAGGCTATTATGATGAGTTTTTCTAAAAATAAATTAGAAATCACTTCAAACAATCCTGAACTGGGTGATGCTAAAGAAGAATTAGATATTAATTATGATGGGCCTGATTTGAAAATTGGCTTCAACGCTCGTTACGTAGAAGATGTTTTAAAAAACATTGAGCAAGAAAATGTCGAATTTGAATTGAATGATCAATTATCGCCAGGCGTTCTTAAAGCACAAGATCGTAATGATTATATCAATGTTGTTATGCCGATGCGTATTTGATGAATGATAATAAAATCGCTTCACATTGCAAACTTTAGAAATTTCGATCACATCCAAACTGATTTTAGCGAACACGTAAATATTTTTTTAGGTGATAACGGCCAAGGTAAAACAAATTTACTTGAAGCCATTTATTTACTAATTGATGGCGAAAGTTTTCGTTACACGAAATACGAAACGCTCGTAAAGCTAGATAAATCTGAAGGTTTAATTAAAAGCCATTTAGAAAATGAAAAATTAGATTACAATTTAAAGCTTTTATTTTCGGGCCACAAAAAAGAGTTTACCGTAAATGAAAAAAAGAGTTCGCACTCCAATTTGAACTTACCACCTGCGATTTTATTTTCACCCGAAAGCTTAAGTATTATCAAAGAAAGCTCGGATGAACGCCGTAGCCTTGCTGACCAATTAGTCATTCAGAGTAATCGCCAAGGTCGACGTGTGATTCAGGATTTTAAAAAAGCCCTTAAAACTCGCAATAAAATTTTAAAAGACTTGGCGCACGAGCAAATCGATCGTGAGATCGGTATCGAGACGCTAGCGAGTTTAAATCAGATTTACTTGAAACTGGCCGCCGAAGTCACAATTCTGCGTTTAAACGCCCTTACTGACATCCAAAACGACGTCGAGAAAGCACTTGTTCAGATACATGCGGGTCAAAATATCAAATTTGATTATAAATACATCATTTCTGACATTGATCATAAAAATTCAGACCTAGAGTTGGTGATCAAAAGCTTACAAAATCGCATGAAAGAACTAGAAAAATTTGAGCTTCAAAGTGGGGTCTCTTTAGTGGGTCCGCAGAAGCATGATGTCATATTTCTATATAACGGAAATGACTCACGTTTCTATAGTTCGCAGGGACAGCAAAGATCAATCATATTAGCTTTCAAAATGGCTCAGATTGTGTATCATCATAGGGTTCACGGATTTTACCCAGTTTTGCTTTTAGATGATGTTTTATCTGAGCTTGATTTAAGTAAGCAGGAGTCATTAATTTCGACCCTGAATCAGACCAAAACGCAAACGTTTGTGACGACCACAGATGTTTCGCTCATTTCAAAACTTAGCCTGAGTAATACCCGTGTTTTTAATATCAAGAACGGACAGATTTTTAGTTAATCAATTACGTTTCAATGAATGAAATGTGGATAAGTCTGTGAGTAGTGTTGGGATCTTTTTTGGATCTTCTAAGGAGTGACGATGTCGGGAATGAATACGAATGTAGATCAGGATAAAGTTTACGGTGCCGATGATATTCAAGTTCTAGAGGGCCTTGAAGCCGTAAGAAAACGTCCTGGTATGTACATCGGTGATACAACTATTCGCGGGTTTCACCATCTTGTGTATGAAATTGTGGATAACGCCGTCGATGAATCGCTGGCGGGCTATTGTAAAAACATTATTGTGGTCATCCATACGGATGGATCGCTTTCTGTTGATGATGATGGTCGCGGCGTGCCCGTTGGGCCCCATAAATCCGGCAAAGATGCGCTAGAGGTGGTTTACACGGTTCTTCATGCCGGTGGAAAATTCGAAGGATCAGCTTATAAAGTTTCGGGCGGTCTGCACGGCGTCGGTGCATCAGTTGTAAACGCGCTTTCAATTCGTTGCCAAGTTGAATCTCATAAAAATGGCGTTTTACATAAACAGATTTTCGAAAAAGGAATTCCGCTTGGACCCGTTGCCGCGATGGGCCCTACGCCAAGAACGGGAACCGTTGTTACTTTTAAGCCTGACACTGAAATTTTTAAAGAAGCCGGAATGTCTTTTGATTATAATACTCTTTCAACGCGCTTTCGTGAAATGGCTTTCTTAAATGCGGGCCTTCACATTTCATTGCGCGACGAGCGGACGAATAAAAAAACTGATTTTCAATATGCAAATGGTATCGCTGAATTCGTGGCGTACTTAAATGAATCTAAAAAATCAATTCATAGCGATGTTATTTATTTCCGTGGTGAAAAAGACCAAGTTGAAGTTGAAGTTGCAATGCAGTGGAATGATTCATACTCAGAATCCATTTACTGTTATGCTAATAATATTAATACTCACGAAGGCGGTACTCATCTAATTGGTTTTCGTGGCGCCTTAACGCGTACAACGAACTCTTACGCGACCGAAAAAGGCCTTTTAAAAGATTTTAAAGAAGGCATTGAGGGCGAAGATATTCGCGAAGGCTTGGCCGCAATTATTTCAGTCAAAGTTCGAGAGCCTTTATTTGAAGGCCAGACAAAAACAAAGCTGGGCAATGCCGAAGTAAAAGGAATTACCGAATCCTTAGTTAATGAAAAATTCGCGGACTGGTTAGATCGAAATCCGGGTTCGGCAAAAACAATTGTGACTAAGTGTGTGGAGTCGGCGCGCGCGCGCGATGCCGCCCGCAAAGCCCGCGACTTAACTCGTCGCAAGACCGCTCTAGATGGCGGATCTTTACCAGGCAAAATGGCGGACTGCCAAGAGCGCGATCCCGCAAAATGTGAATTGTATTTAGTTGAGGGAGACTCGGCCGGTGGCTCTGCAAAAATGGCGCGCGATCGTAAGACGCAAGCGATTTTACCTTTAAAGGGTAAGATTCTTAACGTTGAAAAAGCACGTTTTGATAAAATGCTATCAAACGATGAGATTCGTATGATGATTTCAGCTTTAGGTACCGGAATCGGTAAAGATAACATTAACGTCGATAAAATTCGTTATCATAAAATTATCATCATGACTGATGCCGACGTGGATGGATCACATATCCGTACGTTGCTATTAACATTCTTCTATCGCCAAATGCCGGAAGTGATCGAGCGTGGGTACATTTATATCGCGCAGCCACCATTGTACCGTGCGAAGAAGGGTCAGTCTGAAACTTACCTTAAAGATGAAGCGGCCTTAGTTGAGTATTTACTGAATACTGGGCTGGATTCATTTAAATTTAAGGGAAAAGAAACGGATCCCGTTGTTTTACGACAAATGATTTTAAAAATTCAAAAATTTTACACGATTTTAAAAGCCTCATCAGTTAAGTACGATCCAGATGTACTTTATTACACGCTAACTAAGATGGCGAACTTAGAAGACGTATTAAAAAGCGAATCTAAAATTTCTGGAGTTGTTGACGAATTAAAAGACTGGGTTGCGGCTAATCCAGCGTTTGGAATTACCGAAATTAAATCGACCGTGCAAACCATAGACGGAAAACCATCGGCAACAATTTCGACAACACGTTATGCGGATAAGCGAGTGACAACCTTGAATACCGAAATGCTTGAGGCTACAGAAATAGTGGAGCTTCGCGATTTGTGGAAATCAATTCAATCTGTTAATTCTTTACCAGCTACAATTATGCAAGGTAACGATGAATTTTCTTTTGAAAACTACCAAGAGTTTTATACGCACGTGATGAATTCTTCTAAAAAAGGAATCTACATTCAGCGCTATAAGGGTTTGGGCGAGATGAACCCCGAGCAGTTGTGGGATACAACCTTAAATAAAGAGTTTCGCAGGCTTTTACGCGTAACCATCGATGATGCCGTTGCTGCCGATGAAACATTTAGCGTTTTAATGGGTGAGCAAGTTGAACCTCGACGTAAATTTATTCACGACAACGCCCTTTCGGTTCGCACTTTAGACGTATAACGCTAAAATTATATTAATTAACTAGTTAGGTGATTTAATTATGGATTCTACAAATGATGTAAAAGGTATAACGAATGTCGATATTAATACGGAAATGCGTGAAGCTTATTTACAGTATTCGATGTCGGTTATTGTTGGTCGCGCCCTACCTGATGTGCGTGACGGCTTAAAACCCGTTCACCGTCGCGTTTTGTTTGCGCAGCATGAGTTATCAAATACCAGTGATAAACCTTATAAAAAATCAGCCCGCGTGGTCGGCGACGTCATCGGTAAATATCACCCGCACGGAGACTTGGCCGTTTACGAAACAATGGTTCGTATGGCGCAAGACTTCTCATTACGATATCCGCTGATTGATGGTCAGGGAAATTTCGGTTCGGTCGATGGAGATTCGGCCGCGGCATCTCGCTATACCGAAGTTCGTATGACGAAGTTAGCTGAAGATCTTTTAGAAGATATCGACAAAGACACGGTTCCGTTCGGCCCTAACTACGATGATTCGTTACAGATCCCACTTGTGTTGCCGGCGAAATTTCCAAACTTATTAGTAAATGGATCTTCAGGTATTGCCGTGGGTATGGCGACGAACATTCCGCCACACAATTTAGGTGAAGTGATCGATGGCTGTATTCACCTTATTCACAATCCAGAGTGTGGAATTGAAGAATTAATTGAAAGAATTCCGGGACCTGATTTTCCGACGGCCGCGCAAATTGCGGGCAAAGAAGGAATCATGGCGGCGTACCGTAAGGGGCGCGGAATTATCACGATTAAAGCAAAAGCCGATATCGAAATTAAAAAAGATCACGAAGAAATTGTTATTTCTGAACTTCCTTACCAAGTTAATAAAGCTAAGCTGGTTGAAAGCATTGCGGACTTAGTAAAAGAAAAAACTGTTGAAGGCATTGCGGACATTCGTGATGAATCATCACGCGAGGGTATGCGCGTATTGATAGTTTTAAAGCGCGGCGAGAACGCTTCCGTTATTTTAAATCGCCTTTACAAATTTACGCAGCTGCAAGTTAGTTTCGGTATTATCATGTTAGCGCTCGATGCGAAAAGTCAGCCCGTTACATTTAACTTAAAACAAATGCTTGAGGCCTTCGTTGAACATCGCCGTGATGTTGTAACGAAGCGCTGTATTTTCGAATTAAAAAAGGCGCAAGAGCGCGCGCATATTTTAGAAGGTTTAAAAAAAGCCCTTGATCATATTGATGAAGTGATCGCGACGATTAAGGCTTCAAAAGAAGCACATTCGGCTCGCGAAGCCTTGATTGCGAAATTCGCATTTAGCGAACGCCAAGCCGTGGCGATTTTAGAAATGCGTTTACAACGCTTAACTGGTTTAGAGATTCAAAAAATCATTGATGAATTAAATGGATTAATGAAGCAAATCGACTGGCTTAAGTTTGTATTGGCAGACGTAAAAGAAATTTATAAAATTATCGTTGGTGAATTAGAAGATATTAAAAAACGCTTTGCCGACCCACGCCGCACGGAAATAACGGGCGACATGTCAGATATTGAAGATGAAGATCTAATTTCTGATGAACCTATGGTCGTGACAATCACGAACACCGGTTACATTAAGCGTATTTCTACCGAAGAATACCGCGTGCAAAAACGTGGCGGTAAGGGCTTAAAGGGTATGGAAACGCGTGAAGAAGACTACGTAACCGATATCTTCACGGCATCAACGAAGACGATGCTATTAGTTTTCACCGATAAAGGAAAAGTTTACTGGTGTAAGGTTCATAAATTACCAATGGGAAGTCGAACTTCTAAAGGTAAAGCGATTGCAAACGTTGTTAACCTAGCGGCGGGCGAAAAAGTGCGCGCAATTTTGCCAGTTAATGAATTTGTTGAAAATAAATCTGTCGTTATGCTAACTGAAAAAGGAATTATCAAGAAAACATCGCTAGATGCTTTCGCGAATCCTCGCCAGGCGGGTATTATTGCTTTAACTACGGATCTTGAAGATCAAGTGGTGGCGGTGAAGATGTCTGATGGTCAAAGCGATATCTTTATTGCGACCAAAGAAGGAATGTCGATTCGTTTCAACGAAGACGATGTGCGCGTGATGGGTCGATCAGCCCGCGGCGTAAAAGGTATTACTTTATCTAAAGACGATATCGTGGTGGCGATGGAGGTTTTAGAAAAAGGAACTCCGGATACAATCTTAATGGTCACGGCTAAAGGCTACGGAAAACGTTCTGAAACTGGCGAGTACCGCGTACAAAGCCGCGGCGGAGTCGGAATTATCACGCAAAAAACAACCGATAAAGTTGGCAACGTGGTTGGAACTAAGAAAGTAAGCCCTACACAAGAATTAATTCTTTCGACCGATCAAGGCCAAGTGATTCGTATGAAAATTTCTGATATTTCAGTTTTAGGTCGTAATACACAAGGCGTACGTTTAATTAATCTTGATGAAAAGCAAGAATTTGTTAAAGGTATCGCGGTTGTTGATGATGAAGACAAAACTGGTGAAGAAATCCATTAAAACACTTTTCTTATTAAGTGCCGCATTCTTTTTTTTGAATGCGTGCACCCCTCAATCGGATCGTTTTTACACTGAAGCTTATTCTGAAATTGAAAAGGGCCACTTTCGGGTGGCGCTTGATTTGCTTGAACGATCAGCCCAAACGGCGAAACAAGATAAAAAACGTACGAAGGCCATGGTTGAGGCGGCCCGCATCGCCCGCTTCGAAATTCAAGATTATAATCGTGCGCTTAGGCTAAACCGCGAGATTGTAATGAAGTCTGAAGATCCCAAGCAAAGATTAAACGCGCAATTGGCGCTTGGTGAAATTTATTTAGAGAACACTCAAAATTACGCGCAAGCTTTAAAAGAGTTTTTAATTTTAGAACAGCTTGAACAGAATTTAGCCCTGAAAGAACGTCTAAAATTTAAAATTGCTCAAGCCCAATTTCTGATCGGTAACCCGAAAAGTTCACTAGAGTATATCGACTCAGCACTTAAGCTTTCTGGCCCAGAAAAGAAAAATTTTCTAAAATTAAGAGCCCAAGTGCTTATCTCTGAAAAAAAATTCGACGAAGCGATTGCCGCTTATGCTGATTTGCTTACGCTGGATGAACCATTTTTTAATAAAGAAAATCTTTATATTGCGACCTCAATCGCATACGAAGAAAAAGAAGACTACGCTGCGGCCCTTGCGTATCTGCAAACATATAAAGACCGAATTCAAGATAAGGCTTATTTAGAGCTTCGAATTAAAAGACTTTCTGAGCGACTGACAAATAAACCGCTATTTAAAGGCCGCCGCAAATAAAGCAAAGTAATGAGGCAATGTGAAAAAAAATAAGTACGTGGTTTTTGCGATGATTGGATTCGAGTTAGTTGCACTTATATTAATTGCGCTGTGGCTAGGTGGCCTTTTAGCCAAAAAAGGATTCGACAGCACCATCTCGCAAACCGTGTGTGTGCTGATGGCCTTCTTTATTTGGTTTGTAAGTCTGATAATGAAGTTAAAAGGCCTCAAAAATGATTAATGTTGTAGCACTGGCCACCCTTTTCTGGGCGCTGATATTGGCTACGGTCAGTTTTATGTTTTTAGGATCAAGCGCGACGTACAGTTGCATCTTGGGATCAGCAATTATGCTGATCAACTTGATTGGCATTTGGTTTTTTATGAAATTGGTTTTTTTGAAAAAATCTATTGCGTTAGTCGTTGGGGCCATTATATTTAAGTATTTAATTTTAGGAATGATTTTGTGGAACTTGGCCAAATATCAATGGCTGCAACCTTTGGGTTTTACCATCGGACTTAGTTCCTTACTTTTAGCCGTAGTTTCGTCAGTTTTTTATAAGAAGTTTTTTATGAAGCGAGGACCTCATGCATTTTAATTGGACGCAGCTAATTCCGGGAGTGGGCCACGAATATACTCATATCGCGACATTGGTTATTGTTTCGTTATTAATTATGGCGATGGGTTTAGTGGCGCGCGCTTCTTTAGGCACGGGTGAAACAGCAGTTATTCCGTCAGGTAAAGTTTCTGCTCGCGGCATTTTTGAATTTATAACTGAATATATCGGCGGCTTATCAGACCAAGTTATTGGGCACCATGGTCGCGCGTTTGCACCTTACTTTTGCGCGATCTTTACTTATATTTTATTTAATAACTTGGCGGGTCTTATTCCGGGCATGACGCCGGCAACTGAAAATTTTAATACCACGTTCGCTTTTGGCGTTTTTTCATTTTTGGCTTACAATGTGGTCGGCCTCAAAGTAGGCGGTATCGGGTATCTAAAACATTTTCTTGGTCCCGTTCTATGGTTAGCGCCGCTTATGTTAATTATCGAAATCATTTCTCACATCATTCGCCCGCTTACTTTGGGGCTTCGGTTGGCAAATGTAATGACCGGAGACCACACGGTTCTGGCCGTATTTTTAGGATTATTTCCGCTTGGCCCGGCCATTCCATTCTACGCAATGGGATTACTGGTTAGCACCATTCAGGCGTTCGTATTTACTTTATTATCAATGGTCTACGTGGCTCTTGCTACAGCCAATGACCACTAATTAACAACTCGTAAAGAGGGAGAAAAAAACATGAAAAAAGCAATCGTATTTGCTGTAACAACATTAGCTTCGGTAGCGGCATTCGCACAAGAAGCAGTCGTCGCCGGTTCAAACGCAGGTTTGATCGCAATCGGTTCAGGAATCGCAATTGGTTTAGCCGTTTACGGCGGAACTTCAGCGCAAGGCAATGCGGCCGCATCTGCTTTAGAAGGTATCGCTCGCAATCCAGCAGCGGGAGATAAATTATTTACTCCACTTATTCTTTCTTTAGCCTTGATTGAATCACTAGTAATCTTAGCGTTCCTAGTAGCGTTCATCAAAATTCCAGGAGCACGTTTCGGGTTCTAGTTTTAGCTAGCTAATTTTGAAATAGAAAAAATTGCTTTTAGAGCGAAGGCCAGCAGAAATGCTGGCTTTTTTCGTTTTCAGGCGTCAAATCAATAAACATCCCTAGTCAAATTGAGTGGATCTCTTTCAGAAGCGTCTCACCTTGAAACAATGGCATGGCTTGCAAGCTCAAGCCTTAGGAGTTGCTATGAAAAAAATAACTGTTTTATCTTTGTTGCTATGTCTTTTAAGTCCAATGCTAAGTTACGCCAATTTCTCAGATGATATTAAATGTAAGGCAACCGATGCCACCGGCCGCAATAACTGCATGTTAGAAATTTTAGATGCGCAGGCGGCGGAAATTACCAAACTTAATTCAAAAATCAATGAAGAAGCCATTTCGGTTGAAATGCGGAAAATCGCTGATGCCGTAATGATTGCTCATAAAGACAAAAACTCAAGCTGTGAAAATATTTCGACTTTAAGTGCGGCCAAATTTTTAGCTATTGGCGATAAGAACGCATTTTCCAGAGACAAAGAACAATTTAGAAGTGTTTGTTTAATGTATGTGAATGACCAAATCATTAAAGGACTTAATTCGCTTGTTTCTAACAAATAGTTTTTAGGAGCAAAGGTGAAAAGCGTAACTTTTTTATTATTAACAAGTTTATTTATGGCTGGCGCAGCCTCGGCAGAAATCAACAAAAGCTGTCAGGCCACCTGCGCTTACATGGATGCAAAATTTACCAAGCGCGACGGAATGTTTACTCGCGCTCGCACAACATTTTTTAAATTAAACGAATGGTACGCGGCTACAGGATTAAACTTTACTGAATTACTGAAAGCTTGTCCTGGCGGTGAACTAGTTGATTCGTACAAGCTAGTTTATTTTGCTGAGCAAGCTACCGTACAAATCAGCGTCGAGCAGGGGCACTATTTAACAAACGTCAAATTTAAAAAATGGGACAGCTGCCAGAAGTTATAAGTATTGATTAACGACATCCATGACGGAGTCTTGAATACGTTTCAACCCCTGGGCCGTCGTTGATTCAAAGCGCACAACAAGGACTGGTTGCGTATTTGAAGATCGCGCCAAGGCCCAACCGTCTGCAAAACTAATTCTGATTCCGTCGATTAAATTCACTTTGATATTTTTATCATCCGATTTTAAAAACTTTTCTTTTACTTTTTCAACGATTAGAACTTTTTTCTCTTCCGTCGTATCGATACGAATTTCAGGAGTATTAAAGCCGGTCGGTAAACCCTCTAACAATTGCGGAATCGTTTTGCCCGTCTTTGCTAGAATTTCGCAGAGGCGAAGTCCGGCATAAGGCGCGTCGTCGTAACCGTAGTTGCGATCGGCGAAAAATATATGGCCGCTCATTTCGCCGCCGAAGGGAGCTTTTTCAGATTTAATTTTTTCTTTTACGAGGCTGTGACCCGTTTTCCACATAATAGGTTCACCGCCATGTTTAGCGATATCTTGATACATACGGTCTGAACACTTCACATCGCCCACGATTTTTGCGCCTTTGTTGGCTTGCAAAATTGCCCGGGCGTAGATCGTCATTAACTCATCGCCGTAAATCATTTTACCCGCGTGATCAACCACGCCGATACGATCGGCATCGCCATCAAAGCCGATTCCGCAAATAGCACCGGTTTCTAAAACTTTCTTTTTTAAATCTTGAAGATTGTGTTCAACGGTTGGGTCGGGATGGTGATTCGGAAAAGTTCCGTCTGGCTCTTCAAATAAAATTTCGGGATGCAAACCGACGGCGTTATAAAGTCGGCGAATAATGCTGCCGCCCGCCCCGTTTCCAGAATCAAGTACGACTTTAATTCCTTTGATTTCGCCGAATTCTTTTTTGTAGCGCTCGAGATATTCAGGCGCGATATCGTAATTTTTTACTGAACCAGCACCGTTAACATAATCTTTGTCGTTCATTATTTTTTTAAGAGCCTGAATTTCTTCACCAAAAATTGTGGTTTTGCCTAAAGAAATTTTAAAACCATTGTATTCGGGCGGGTTGTGACTGCCCGTTACCATGATGGCGCCATCAAGATCTAATTGAAAGGTTGAGAAGTAACAAACTGGCGTTGTAACAAGGCCAAGAATTAAAACGTCACACCCAGACTCCTTCATTCCTTGCGAAAGTTTTTCAACGATGGCGATTGAAGACTGGCGCGCATCGTAGCCAATTGATAGCCGCAAAGATTTCTTATTAGTTTTCTTTGTAACGTAAGAAGCAAATGAGCGACCTAAGTTGTGGGCGAAATCTAAATCAAATTGTTCATTGTAAACACCGCGAATATCGTACTCTCGAAAAATAACGGGACTAAACATGTCTAAGCTCCCCTGCCTAAAAGTTTTAAATTAAGATTAATAGCATCTAACATCGAATTAGGATTTGCTATATTTTTATTATATATATCAATAGCGGTGCCGTGGTCTACGCTCGTGCGAATAAAAGGCAGGCCCATCGTAATATGTACGCCCGAGTCTTGCCCATGGTGCATTTTAAATGGAATCAAACCCTGATCGTGATAGAGACATAAAAACAACGAATACTTGTTCCAATTTTTTTGCAAAAACGCAGCATCCGGAATTAGGGGGCCGGCACAACCTTTTGGCAAGGGTTTAAGAATTTTACTTTCAAATTTCCCCATGATGTCAGCTTCGCCCGCATGCGGATTCAGACCCAACACGCCAATATCTTTTTTTGAATTAAGCAGCATCTTCAACTGTGTGGCATTTTTAAGTGCGGAAGTTAAAACCTTGTTTGTTAATGATTTCTCAATTTCGGCAAATGGAATATGATCTGTGGCTAGTAAAACATTAAAATCTTTTCCAATAAAAGCCATATGCAGTTGAGCATTAGGGCAAAGCGTTCGAAAGATGCCGGTGTGGCCAATTTCGCTGTACCCAGAAGTCTTAATGAGTGTTTTCGATAAAGGGCCGGTCACCAGGCTGTGAAGTGTTTTAGCTAAACACGCGCGCGACGCTTCAAACACCCATTCGGCCGCCGAAGACTTAAGGGCAAGATCAATCAGAATATTTTTCGGGATTGTGCCGGCGGATTCTAGATTGCTCACAAAATCAAGCGCCGCCTTGAGGCTATAAAAAGTAAGTCGCGTCCACCGTGAGTCAATTAGCTTAAAATATTTGGCCTGAGTCTTTTCTTGTTTCACATCGCGAAATAGAAAGAAGATCGTCTTCTGAGTTGGCGCAAGTTGCGCGAGCGCTTTGGCAGCCACTTCAAAGCCCACCCCGCGCGGATCACCCGTAGTGATCGCAATTTTCTTATACGTTTGTGCTTTGGATTTTAATGTAGGCATCTTGTTTTTTAGACTCAAACCAATTTTTTAGTTGGCGCTGGAAATTTTTTTCAACCAGCGAAGCTTTGATTAACTCTTTAACTTTTACGAAGTGTGGGTCTAAAATAGTTCTTTTTGAAATGACCTTCATGATGTGATAACCGGCCGTGCTTTTAACGACTTCGGAAATTTGGTTTTGTTCGAGCGTGTTGACGACGCGCTCGAGTTCTGGCAAAAACTCGCCGGCCCGGAACGCGCCCAGGTACCCATCTTTCGCGGCGCCCGGTGTTTCGTTAACTCGATTCGCCACGTCTTCGAACGATTCGCCATTATGAATGCGCCCCAACGCCGCTTTTGCGCGGGCCAGCGCCGCCGGAGCCGAACCTTTCGTCGGTGAAAAAAAGATTTGGGCAATTTTAAACTCACTAGTGCTTGGGCGGTGACCCGGATTCTTTTGTTGGTATTCACCGTAAGCGTCTTCGTCGGTAATTCTTAATTTAGAAACAATCTCGCTTTCAAAAAAAGATTGGCGCTCAATTCGTGCTTTTAAAACTTCCTTATACTCTTCGACCGTAAAACCTTGTTTGGCTAAAACGTTATTAAACTCAGCGCGAGTCATTTGATTCTTTTTTGCCATTTGAGAAAGCTCATTTTCAACTCGCTCATCAGTAATTGACAAATTTTGGCGTTTAATTTCAGATTCAACTAATTTTTCGCGGATTAAAAAATCTAACTGAGCCTTTTCATTATTCTTCAAGGCTGAAAGAGGCTCGCCTAAAAGCAACGTTTCATCAATTGACCCTGATTTGTTAAGTCGCGATTGCAATTTTTTTAAATCTGATTGTAAAACAATTTCAGAATTAACCAAAACAAGAATTTTGTTTACTAATTCTTTAGCCGAAGCTTGAGCGGTCAATATAAGAAATAAACTTAAAATTGAAAAAAACTTTAAACATAATTTTAGCATTTGAAACTCCTTAAAACTGAACGCCTATTTGGTCTCTACGTAAATCCCGTTTAGAATGGCATTATTTTTATAAACTTTGTATCTCTTGATTTGCTCATCGAGCCATGCCGAAAACCGAGCCGTCTCGCGTAATGCTAAAACTTCGCGTTTAACTTGATCTTTGACTTCATTGTAAGACCTAATGCGCTGCGGGCGCTTCTGTTCAACGCGAAACAAATGGTAACCATCCGCCAATTTAATTGCGGGCAAGACTTCGCCGGTGCGCGCCTTAAAAGCACGATCAAATTCAGGCTGAATATCGCGCTCGACCCAACCATAACTGCCGCCGCCTTTTGCGTCCGGCGACATCGAAAACTTTGGCACAAGATCAGTAAATTTTTGAGTACGGGCCATTTTTTTTACAATCTCGGCCTGGTTTTCATCGGCGACCAAAATATGAGTTAATAAAACGGCCTCACGCAATTGAAACTGAGGCTTATTGTTTTCGTAGTAAGATTCAAGCTCAATGTCGCTTGGCGTGGGCGCGGTTTTAGCTAATTGATCAAAAATGGCTTTACGTTTTAAAGACATTTCGATCTTTTTTTCCCACTGCGCGTAAGTAATGCCTTCTTCACTGAGCGATTCGCGAAAGCTAGCGTCATCGGGATAATCGGCAATTAATTTTTTCATTTTCGCTTCTAGTTCGGCGCTAGAAATCAAAAGATTTTTTTCTTCGAAATAAAGAAGCATCAGAGATTCAACAACGAAGTCGCTAATAATTTTTTCTTTAAAACGTTTGATTACGATTGGGTCTTTGGCTGAAAGCGCATCAAGGGCCTTAAGCCGGGCCGCCAAGGCTTTTGCCATGTCTTGGGTTGTTAGTTTGTGGGGGCCCACCGAAATAACGGTTTGAGATAAAACTCGATTAGAGAAATAGTCGCAGCCCGGCAATATCAAAGCCGAAAAAACAAAAAACCCCGCTAGGGCGAGGCTTCTGAGGCAAGAATAAAATGTTGATTTTTTACTCGAGCAATTTTGAATTAACATTGATAGGGTGCTGCTTTTTTATTGAGTTAAAAAAGTTATCGAAAACAACTTTTCTTTTTTCGTCGAAAACGGCCATACGAATTTCACGTTTGGTGGCGTCTTCGTAACTGCGTCGGCCCACAACTTTTATGATGTGAAATCCAAACGGCACTTCAATAACGGTTGAAATTTCTCCGGCCTTTAAAGCGTTAGCCGCAGCGTAAAAAGGTTGGCTTAACGAGGCGCGAGACTGCCAGCCGATATCGCCGCCAAGACTCTTGGTAGTTGAATCATCTGAATACAAACGCACAAGTTCTTCAAACGGTCGCTTCGACTTTTTTACTTCATCATAAATTTCGTTCGCACGCTTTCGGGCCTCATTTTTTTGTTCGGCCGTAGCATTTGGTTTGACGTCGATTAAAATATCAGAAATTCGAATTTGCGGATTATTTGTGTACCATGCGCGCATTTCTGCATCGGTCACTTTAGCTTCTTGAACTTTTGCGCCCAACTCTTTTTCTAAAAGGCCCTTGTAAAGCTCTTGATTCATTCGGTCCTGCACGATCGGATCTTTTTCTAGGCCGCGCCTTTTGGCTTCTTGTACCCCAACTTCGTATCGAACCAAATCTTCTAAAAATACTTTTTTAGACGGGGAGTTCACTAATACTTGCGATGTAACTTCTTTATATTTTCGATTGAACTCTTCTAAAGTGATTTTTTTATTACCGATTGTGGCTACCACATCTGAAGGCTTACCTTGAGACCAAGCCAATGAGGACATAAAAAGAACCGAAACTAAAATCCATTTCATAGTCGCTTATCCTTTGCTGTTTTGTTCATCTTTAATGTTACAGGTGGGCTTAAGGCTCGCCAAACAATTTGCCCGCATGCTGACGCGCGGCAAAGAGTTGATTTTGTAGAGCTTTTGCCAAATCGGCCGATCTTGGATCATCTTCTTTCGTGATGGGCCCTATCGGGCCTAGCCAAACAACCTGAATCTTTGCAAAAGGTTTTGGTAAATAAGTTTTATTCCATGATTTAGGAAAATGCCAAGCGCGATCACAAAAAACTCCGCCCGCGTAAATTTTTGCTTTTGTAAAACGCGAAAGTTCAAATATTCCGGGCTTCACTTCATATAGCGGACCCTTTGGGCCATCAACGGCAACACTTGAATTCCAGCCCGATTTCATGAGTGTAATAAGACCTTTTAAAGCCGACACCCCGCCGCGAGTTGAAGAGCCGCGCGAAGTTCTTCCGCCCATAAATAAAAGCACCGCGTTCATAAGCTCGCCATCTTTACTGGTAGAGGTCATTGTAGCAATTCGGTATTGGGGCGTCAGCCCCACGAGAGCCAGCTCATCACCGTGAAAATGGGCTAGAATAAAAGTGTTGTTATCACGACGATCGCTGGCCAAGTCTTCGTCATCTAAAACTTTTATAGTCCAAGTGTAGTAAAGTGATCGGTAAATAATCCAAATTAAAAATCCGAGAATTGAGCCTCGGATTTTTTTATAAGTTATGTCAAATGAAAGTGACATGCCCTAGTGGTGTAAAACTTTTTTGAATTCTTCGGTTAACTTTGGAAGAATTTCAAAAGCATCACCAACAATTCCATAAGTTGCTTTTTGAAAAATAGGCGCATTGGCATCGCTGTTGATGGCAACGATGACTTTACTTCCGCTCATGCCGGCTAAATGTTGAATGGCGCCCGAAATTCCAACCGCGATATAAAGCGAAGGCGCTACCGTTTTGCCAGTCTGCCCAACCTGCATTGAATGTCCAACCCAACCCGCATCAACAACGGCGCGCGAGGCGCCGACCGTTGCGCCAAGCACCTCGGCTAACTCATTAAGAATTTTAAAACCACCCGCTTCTTTTAAACCGCGGCCGCCAGAAATAACAATGTTCGCTTCAGTTAAGTCTAATTTTTCTGAAGCACCCTTTACAATTTCTTTGATTAAAGTTTTTAAATTTGGTTTTGCGAAATTTTGTTCCGTGACGGCGGCCGATTTTGAAGTATCGGCTGGCGCCACCGGCATTTGATTTGCGCGCATCAAAACAATTTTTACGGCCGCATTTTCAAATTGCGCTGTCGCAAAACATTTTCCAGAATACAAAGGCTTTTTAACTTTGACATCTTCGCCAAGTAAAATAATTTCAGTCCCATCAGATACGACACCCGCGCCGATTTTCGCGGCGACGCGTGGAAATAGATCTTTACCCGTCGAGGAAGTTGAGGCCAGCACCAGTGTTGCGCCCGCTTTTTGAATCGCTTCAGAAACGGCCGCCGTAAAAAGTTCAGGATTGTATGAATCAAAAGCGACATCTTTTGCTAAGAAAACTTCATTCGCGCCGTGATGGCCAGCCTGAGCCGAGCCTTGCGCCGCTTGCGAGCCAAGCGCTAATGCAACAACTTGATTTCCCGATTTGGCGGCAAATTGCAAAAGCTCTTGCGAGCTGCGCTTAAGATTTCCATTTTGAAATTCTGCAAAAACTAAAACTTTAGACATATAGATTACCTTTCAAAAATTAAAGAACTTTAGCTTCGTCCCGAAGAGCCGTAATTAATTGTGTAACTTGCGAAGCCACGTCGCCAGTTAATAATTTAACGGCCGGCTTTTCTGCGGGCAATGTATAACCAGTGTATTTAATTTTTTGTTCGTTGGCCGCAATTCCTAATGAAGAAAACTCAATCTCTTTAATAACTTTTTTCTTTGCTTTCATAATTCCCGGAAGACTTGCATACCGAGGCATATTTAAACCTTTATTCGCAGTGATTAAGGCCGGAGTCATCATTTGTACTATTTCTTTCGAGCCGCCCTCGACATCGCGTTCGACCGTTACGTTTTCTGGCGTGGCTTCGATTTTTGAAACTACGCTAGTGTGTGGCATCTCTAAAAACTCGGCAACCATCTGCGGAACGGAAGATTGATTATTATCAATGGCAAGCTTACCCGTAAAAATTAAATGTGCGCCGCCCTCTGCTTTGATTGCGGCGGCTAGACCTTTCGCCGTTAAATAAGCATCGATGTTTTCAGGCGCATTAATAACAATGGCCTCATCGGCGCCCATCGCCAATGCGGTTCGCAAAGCTTCAACCGCGCGAGCTTTCGGGCCGCTTGTAATCGCCCAAACTTGGGCGCCCGCATTTTTTTCTTTAAATTTGATGGCCTCTTCAACCGCGTACTCATCGTATGGGTTCATCACCCACTTAATTCCGGTTGGATCGATTCCAGATTGGTCTGGCAAAATTTTAATTTTAGTTTCAGTGTCGGGAACTTGTTTAATGCAAACAAAGATCTTCATAAAACCTCTCATATATTAGTCGGCTATCCTAGTTAGCAAAGGCGGGCTTCAAATAGGCATCTAACTCTTAACTTAAGTACCCGATAACAAGAACCTATTTTATAATTAACGTGTTGCAAAACAACGCACGCTAAAGTGACAAGCTGAAAGCGTGAGAGTAATTTGAATACATTAAATGACAACCAACTGATCAAGCAAAACATCGAAGGAATTCACTATGCTGGAGTTTTTGAAATCGACGGTAGGCCGAAAATACTTAATGGGGCTTACGGGCCTTGTTTGGATGGGGTTTGTACTTACGCATATGGCCGGCAACATGCTGATACTTGTAAGCGCAAAGGCATACAACCAGTATGGGCACGCAATTGTTTCAAATAAAATTCTACTTTACGGAGCCGAAGCAGTTCTTTTGTTGGCGCTCATTACTCACGTCTATTGCGCGATTACGTTAACCTTAAAAAATCGTCGCGGGCGCGACAGCCGGTATGCCGTGACTCCGAACGGAGAAAAAGCGCCGTCACGCGCTTCGCAGTTTATGGGCATACAAGGTTCGCTGATTTTGGCTTTTATTATTTTGCACTTAATTACTTTTAAATACGGAAACTATTACGAAACAACCGTTGATGGTGTTGTAATGCGCGACCTGCATCGGGTGATCATTGAAGTGTTTCACATTCCGGTTTACGTGATTTGGTATGTGGTGTGCCTCATACTTTTGTTGTTTCATTTAAGTCACGGCGCGCACTCGGTCTTTCAGTCATTCGGAATTCTGGAAAGAAAAATGCAAAAAGGACTAAAAAAAATTGCGTGGGTGTACGCGGTCATCGTCGTGGCGGGCTTTTTATCTCAACCTCTTTACGTTTTTTTAATTCACAAGAAATAAAACGAAAAGAAAATTATCGGAGAAAACATGTCAATTATTTTAGATAGTAAAGTTCCAAATGGCCCGGTTGAAACTAAATGGCAAAATCAAAAATTTAATATGAAGCTGGTGAGTCCGGCGAACAAACGCAAACACACTGTCATTGTGGTAGGCACGGGCCTTGCGGGCGCGTCGGCCGCAGCGACCATGGGTGAGCTTGGTTACAAGGTTAAAGCGTTTTGTGTACACGAGTCGCCTCGGCGCGCGCATTCGGTGGCCGCGCAGGGTGGAATTAATGCCGCAAAAAATTATCAAAATGATGGCGACTCTATTTATCGATTATTCTACGACACCGTTAAGGGTGGCGATTTCCGCGCGCGTGAAGCAAACGTTTATCGATTAGCCGAGGCGTCGGTTAATATTATTGACCAAGCCGTCGCGCAAGG
This sequence comes from Bdellovibrio sp., assembly GCA_014378765.1. Taxonomy (GTDB): domain Bacteria; phylum Bdellovibrionota; class Bdellovibrionia; order Bdellovibrionales; family Bdellovibrionaceae; genus Pseudobdellovibrio. The sequence continues at coordinate 89,471 of JACMNA010000133.1, forward strand.
TGTGCCATTAGCGCGCGAATACGGGGGGCTTTTATCTAACCGCTCATTCGGAGGCGCCCAAGTTTCTAGAACTTTTTATGCGCGCGGGCAAACCGGCCAACAGCTTTTACTAGGCGCCTATTCAGCAATGATGAGACAGGTAGATTTAGGCACGGTTGAGCTGCATGCGCGGCGTGAAATGTTAGATTTAGTTGTAGTGGATGGAAAAGCGCGGGGAATTGTAGTGCGAAATCTAAAAACGGGCGAACTTGAATCGCATGAAGCCGACGTTGTGGTTGTTGCTTCCGGTGGCTACTCAAACGTTTTTTACTTATCAACCAACGCAATGGCCTGCGCGGTTACCGCAACTTGGAAAGCCCACAAACGCGGATCTTATTTCGCAAACCCTTGCTACACGCAAATTCACCCAACGTGTATACCTGTGCACGGCGAGAACCAGTCAAAATTAACGTTAATGTCAGAATCTTTACGAAATGACGGACGTGTTTGGGTTTCTGCAAAAAAAGATGATCTGCGCGCGCCACAAGATATTCCAGAAAATGAACGCGATTATTATTTAGAACGCGTGTACCCAAGTTTCGGAAATTTAGCTCCGCGCGATATCGCTTCCAGACAAGCGAAGTACCGCATTGACGAAGGCTTCGGCGCCCAAGGCGAAAAAGCCGTCTACCTAGATTTTAAAGACAGCATCGCGCGCATGGGTGAGGCAAAAATTTCGGAACGTTACGGAAATTTATTTCAGATGTACGATAAAATCACCGGAGAAAATCCGTACAAAATGCCAATGAGAATTTACCCGGCTCCGCACTACACCATGGGTGGATTGTGGGTTGATTACAATTTGATGAGCACTATTCCGGGATTGTTCGTTGCCGGCGAAGCAAATTTTTCTGACCACGGCGCAAATCGCCTTGGGGCTTCGGCCTTGATGCAAGGCCTAGCCGATGGTTACTTTGTTTTGCCTTACACCGTTGGCGATTATATTGCGAACACAAAACTTGGCGCAGTCAAAACAACTGATGATGCTTTTAAAAATTCTGAAAACGAAGTGAACAAAGAAGTTCAAAAAATGATGACGATCAAAGGCTCAAGAACCGTTGACAGTCTTCACAAAGAACTGGGCCACATCATGTGGGAAAACTGCGGCATGTCTCGCAGCAAGCAGGGCCTTACCGAGTCTATCGATAAAATTAAAAAACTTCGCGAAACTTTTTGGAATGACGTGCGCGTTCCGGGTGAAGCCAAAGACGTAAACCCCGAACTAGAAAAAGCGGGGCGCGTAGCCGACTTTATCGAGCTGGGTGAGCTAATGTGTCGCGACGCTTTGACACGTGAAGAATCTTGCGGTGGACACTACCGCGAAGAGCACCAAATTGACGGTGAAGCCAAGCGTGACGACGAAAACTTTGCGCACGTCGCAGCGTGGGAGTGGAGCGGCTCTGCCGACAAGGCGCAAACCCGACACAAAGAAGAACTGAAGTTCGATAACGTAAAACTTGCAACACGATCTTACAAATAGAGGCAAACATGGAAGCAAAAAAAACTCTTAATTTAACTTTAAAAGTATGGCGACAAAAAAATGCTCAAACCGAAGGGGCGTTTGAAACTTACGAAGCCAAAGATGTTTCGCCCGACGCCTCGTTTTTAGAGATGCTTGATAGTGTTAACGAAATCCTCATCAAAAAAGGCGAATTACCAATCGTATTTGACCACGACTGCCGCGAAGGAATTTGTGGCAGCTGCGGATTCATGATCAACGGCAATGCGCATGGCCCACAAAAAAGCACGACCGTTTGCCAGCTGCACATGCGCCAATTCGAAGACGGACAAGAACTTGTCTTAGAACCATGGAGAGCCAGCGCATTTCCGGTGATCAAAGATTTAATGTGCGACCGATCAGCCTTTGACCGAATCATCAAAGCTGGCGGATACATTTCAGTTAACACGGGCGGCGCCCGCGACGCGAACTCAATTCCAATTTCAAAAGTAAACGCTGACGAAGCTTTCTTATCGGCAACCTGCATCGCGTGCGGTGCTTGCGTGGCTTCATGCAAGAACGCATCGGCCGCGCTATTTACCGGCGCAAAGATCTCGCACTTAGCGCTATTACCACAAGGCCAAGTTGAAAAGGATGAACGCGCATTAAATATGGTTTCACAGATGGACGCTGAAGGTTTCGGTGCGTGCACAACGACCGGCGCCTGTTCGGCCGCCTGCCCTAAAGAAATCTCATTAACTAATATTGCAAAAATGAATCGCGAGTATTTGCGTGCTTCATTTGCCCAAAAAGAAGAAGTGGCTGGCGGCGATTTAGCTTAATGAAAGATTTTTTAAAGATATTCGGAGTGCTTTGCTTAATCGTTGCGGCCTTTGCCATGGGTCGCAATTACGGCGAAAAATCGTTACAAGATTCAACTCAGTACCAAGCATTTTTAAAAGATCAAGTGGCCTGCCAGTTTGACAAGAATCAATACGAAAACTTAAAAGCTAAATTTCAAAATGTGGTCGATGGCGCTAGCACTAAAAAAACCGAAGAGTTACTTGGTCAGATATTACAAATTTTTTTAGCCGACTTGGGTTTGCGTATTCAAAATCAACAAGCTTTTTTAAAAATTCAATCGTGCACGCCGCCCGAGCCCGCGACGGTTCCACCGGTCATTTCGGCATTAGCCCCCCAGCCGGCACCCCTCGCCGAAAAAAAATCTCCACGAGAACGGGCGGCGGTGGCCGACATCAAGAAATTTCACTCGTACGAATGGATGTTAACAAGCTCTGGAAGTGCCAGCGAAGTTCAAAGTAATTTAAAAAATGTAGAAATAAAAAATATCGATCCGTTTCTAAAATCAACCACGCCAGCGACGCCCCAGCAGATGGAATCAATTTATGGCTCGTACCGCGGCCGCGTTTTCGATCAAAGTAAAAATGAATTCGCAACCTTGGCCATTGAAATTAACCTGCGCCAAGAAAGCGAAAAGACTTTGCTTACCGGCAGCATCAAAATGTTTAAAAACGGCAAAGAGACCGTCGGCCATCGATTTACCACGAGCCAACTGGGCTACGCCATTAACGGATCCAGCGGGTTTATAATCGATTCGGGTAACCACTACTATCAAGTTTATAAAATTACGGGTACTCAACAAATTGCGGGCTATTTTTACGAACGTCTGCCAAACGGCACCACCAACACCATCGGCGCCTTTACCCTTAATCGGGTCGATCAATTTTAATTTACTATGCGCTAACCATGCGCCCAGCGTCGTTTTGTCTCATATTCAGACGACACCCTGATTCTCTAAAAACATTCAACATCTAGACTTTCATCTTAATTCGTAACTGATTTCTGTCGATAAGAACATTGAGGTTCTTAAGGGAGTTATGATGAAAAAGCTAAATGAGCTTATGAAGGAAATGGGATTTAATCCGAATGCATCTGATTCGGTGAAAGAGGCTTTCTTAAAACACCTTATTAAAAACTCAACGGGCGCCGACGTGATGACCCCGAGTGAAAAAAAGATTGTTACTGCAAACCCCTTAAAAATCGTAAACTTCCCCAAGCAGCTCTCGTTTGAATTTGATGAGACGGCCTCTCCAAGTATAAAAAAAGTAAAATAAGAATCTAAAACAATAAAACCCAGCATAAAGTCTAGTTTCATTTTGGGTCTGCAATTCATTTGCTCGACTTCTGTCGCCCTTGCTACGCTTTGATCAACTAAATAATATTCTCACGGAAGGGGAATTCATGTTGCTCAAAGGAAGAGGCGCTCGATTACTTATATCGAGCTTACTTTTAGTTTCTGGTTCAGTGTTCGCCGGAGTTGTAAAACAAAAAAAAATTGAAGCCGTTCCGGGAGAGTACATCGTACGTCTTAAAACGAACGTGGCTAAAATTTCTAAAGCGCAATTGTCGCAAGCACTAGGCTCATCAATTAAGTCAACCATTCCAAGATTAAATCTTGTTGTGGTGAAGCGCGCCTCTTTTGAAACGAAAAGCTCGGCACTTCAAGCCTTAAAATCAAATCCGTTAGTAGCGATTGCCGAACCCAACTTTATTTATAAAATAAATCGCACGCCGAATGACCCTTTATTGAGTCAGCTTTGGGGAATGAAAAATTTAGGACAAGTTGATTCAGGGGGCGGCGTTGGCGTTGCCGGTGTGGATATCGATGTTGAAAAAGCCTGGGACATTGAAACGGGCTCTAGTAAAATGATAGTTGCCGTTATTGATACGGGAATTGATTTTAATCACCCCGACTTAAAAGATAATTTATGGACTAACCAAGCGGAAGCAGCCGGCATCGCTGGCATTGATGACGACGGCAATGGCGTGATTGATGATATTCACGGGTACAATGCAATTACCGGAACAGGCGACGCGACAGATGATCATGGTCACGGATCACATTGCGCGGGAACGATCGGTGCTAAAGGTAATGATGAAAAAGGAATTGTTGGCGTCAACTGGGACGTGCAATTAATGGCAGTTAAATTTCTAGATGCCAACGGCTCCGGAAATTTAGAAGATGCTTTAAAAGCAATCGACTACGCAAGTCGTATGGGCGCAAAAGTTCTTAGTAACTCTTGGGGTGGTGGCGAATTTTCAGAGACTTTATTTGAAGTGATTAAAAACTCAAATAAATTAGGATCAATATTTGTCGCGGCCGCCGGGAACGATGCTTCAAATAATGATACATCGCCGTCTTACCCGGCTTCATTTGAAGTGGAAAATGTTTTTGTAGTTGGCGCCATTAATAACAAAGGCATCATGGCCGACTTTTCAAACTTCGGAAAAAAGACCGTTCACATTAGCGCCCCGGGCGTTAATATTTATTCTTCAACTGGCGGCGCTTACGATTCATGGTCGGGCACATCTATGGCCACACCGCACGTATCGGGCGTGGCGGCTTTACTTTGGGCGCATGAGCCTCAACTTACTTCACTAGAAGTTATGCAGCGCTTGATGCAAACGGCGAAACCACTGGCGGGGCTTAAAAACAAAACAAAAACCGGCGGCATGGTTAGCGCGTATAATGCACTTACGAACACGGTTCCACCACCCGATCCAAATGACACTTCAAATTGGGAAAGCGTTGCGGCCGATTACGCCTCGGCCATGCCGTATTTACCAAATTCTAAGGTAACAACTGATGTTACCTTAGTTGGAGTTGAAGGAATTAAAGATATGGCGCTGTATTTTGAAAAATTCGACACGGAAGGAAACTACGATACCTTAACAATTTTCGATGCAAACGGTAATACGGTTCAAGTTATAAGTGGAAATTACGACGATTCATTTTCGGCCGTCATTCCAGGAAATTCTGCAAAACTTGTTTTCACATCCGATGGTTCAGTTGAAAAAGGCGGCTGGAAAATTACCAAAATCGCCTTTCGAAAATAGCCTTAATAAAAAATTAGCGTTACCAAAAGTAAAAATAAAAAACCCGCCGATAAAGCGGGTTTTTTATTAAGTACAGCTTTTAAAATACGACTACTTCAAAAGAATTTCTTTTACGCCGCCATTCAAAAAACCAGTCCAAGTCTTAACGAATCCTTGCGTAACGACTTGCGACTGCTCGTTATATATTGCCCAAGTCGCGGCCTTTTTTTGTAAAAACAAATTCATCGAGCCCCACTCTTTGCGACCGAAATCTTTTAAGTAATTAAACTGTAAAGTTCCGCCAGTTGCCGGCACAAAACGGGCTCCGACTACCACGATAGCACTTGTTCCGCTAATCGGCATAAATTTAAGTCCGGTCGCAACCATATCTAACGAAGCAAATCTTAATAAGCTATACTCTTCTTCGCAATCATAAACAGATTTATCCCAGTAAACGCCAAGCAAATTATTTTGTTCATCAGTAAATGCATAAACCGTAACATTTAATTTAACGGTATAATCATTCTCAATAAAAAGAACTTTTTTAAGTGCACCATTTTTTTTCAGAGCGCTAGCCATAGCGTCTTGCTTAGCGATGAAATCTTTCATAAGAACAACGTCATTAACGTAGTGGCCAGAAGCAAAGCGGCGGCTGAATTGTTGAAAAATCTCATTTAGTTGTTGCTGTCGTGGCGCTTCGGCGTGAGCGAAGCTAGCCATGAAGATTAGTAAGGCAAATAGTTTCATCATCATTCCCCCTTGTTCGCATAAAGCGAAACATATCGAACAATTATGTCACCCCAGAAGCAACATCAATCTGTAATCAATCTTTGCTATATTTTACAACAAAGTGACGCAATTTGAGGTTCACAAAGTCGGGAAAATCAAGCTGGCTGCAATGAGAGCCATATGGAATTAAAAGATACTCAGAATTTTTTATAGCCTCATGCATTTCTTTTTGAAAAGAAATAGGCGTGAGCATGTCTTTATCGCCAGCAATGATTAACGTCGGACAATTAATTAACTCTAAATCGCTTCGGCCATCAAATTGTAGTAGCTGTTCAAAAAGCTCAAAGAAGTAAACGAGCTCTAATCTTGAGACTCCGCGCCCGTACATTTCTATATCTTTAAATTGCGTTAGCTTCATATTAAATCCGCCCGCAAGTGCTGCGATCTGAAAAGCTAAAGGGTTATCAATCATTCCCCGCCACAGCATATTCCATAAGTCAGGTGATTTACGATGCTGTTCGCGAATAAAATTAAAGAAAGGTTCTACAAACTCAAAGCCAAATAATTTTTTTAGTGGATTACGGGCAAAGCCATTAATAAAAGTTATCGACTTAAAAATTTCTGGAAACTGCTCATAAGTTTTTATTAAATACGGAACACCAAAGCTGTGGCCAATAAAATGCGCGCTCTTTAAATTTAAATGGCTTAGTAGCGCTTTTATATCAAAAGCCAAATGCTCCATTTTAAAATTACTGGTGTTAGAAACCGGCGTACTTTTATGGTGCCCCCGAATATCAAATAAAATAACTTGGTTCGTTTTCGAAAACTCTTCGACTTGCAGATGCCAATGATTCATTAAGCACGCAATTCCGTAAACAAAGACCATTGGTTCGCCTTGTCCGCGCACTTCGTAGTAAATAGGTGTTCCATCAAATGATTTAAAAGATCCGGTTTGCTTATCAATAAATTCGTTTGTTGGTAAACTCACTTCAGCAGACTCAATTCTATCACATTTGAGGTGATGGTCAGGCGATCGCCGCTAACAATCGGGTGTTGATCGAATACGGCGCCGTTGATGCGCGCTTTATCGCCGCAAAGATTTTCAATATAGACTTGATCACCGATTTGAAAAAACTTAGCAACTCTTTGCGGAACTGACGGATCTTTTATATTCAAGTCTAAGTTGTTAAAACCCATCTCGCGGGGCCCATAACTAAGTGTGTAAAAGTCTTCGTACTGAGCTCCTTGAATAAAGGTCAGACGAACAGGGTTTAAAAAGAAAAACATATCATTGGCCATTAGATTTCCGGGGTTCTTTTGCAGCCAATCCTTAATGCCATCATCCCAAGAGTCATAGGCTAGTGGCGGACGCTCGACCACTTTAAAGCCAGTCTGTCCTAAATGAAAGATAAGTCCCAAAAGCAGTTGCGCCCGGCCCACTTCTTCGAAACCCAAACGAAGCTTTAGCGGGGCTAAGCACTCAATATTCCATAGCTTTTTTTGATCAAAACTAAGCACGCCATGCAAATCAGCCATTTGCTCGTCTTCAAACGAAAGCGGGCCCACTAGTCTGCCTATTTGCAGCCCATTTTTTAGGGGGATTCGCTTTCCTTTTTGGGGTCCGTCTAAGACCTCGAGCTCGATTTTCATAGGCTATTATCATAGGGGATCGTTTCAGGGCTTGTCCACCAATCAACTCGGTGTTAGACCAATAAAACATTAAAAGTCATCCTTGGTCCCCCAATTTTGGAGGGGCCTTTAACCGAAAGGAATATCTATGGAAGCTAGCGCACAAGCTAAGCTCGATGCTAAACGTCCGTATGAGGTTGTTATCCTCATGCACCCGGACTCAACCGTTGAAGAGCAAAAAGAGCTTTTCAAAAAAAACAAAACAACAATTGCTAACTTTAAAGGTTCAATTCACTCATTAGATACATGGGGAAAAAGAACATTGGTTACGCCAATTGGTAAGTTACGCAAAGCCGTGTACTTTCACTCTATTTTCGAAGCGGGCCCACAAGCCATCATGGAATTAGAGCGTACAATGCGCATTAACGACAAAGTATTACGCTTCATGCACACTAAGCTTGATGAGCGCGTACCCATGTCAAAGCATTCAGACACCTTCAAAAAAGGATTAGCTGATTCTGCCGCACGTGAAAAAGAGCGCGAAGCAAAAGCTCAATTACGTCGTCAAGCAGCGATGCAAGCTCGCTCTGAGCGTTATGACAAAGACGAAACGTAATCTTTAAGTTATAAAGAGGAAACCAGATCAATGAGTTTACTGACACAGAAAAATAATAAAAAAGTTTGGGCCTTGGGGCTGGCTAGTGTTGCCACTTCAATTCTTTTTTCTTTTTTAGGCGCGCCTTTTTTGCGAGCCTTTTCTGTATCGGCACGTTCAACGGTTTTTTGGTTTGTCGGTATTGTCTTTGTTGCAAGCTTATATCTTTTGGGAACAGCAGAAAACCAACTTTCTCAGGCCGCCGTTTATGTAGGAGCTATCTGGATGACTTTAGGTACCTACGCTGAACTGGAAAAACGAGGAATCAGTTGGAAGAAGACGGGAACCCTAGCTCTTTTGGCTGGAATTATTTTCGCCTGGATTGGTTATACTTTAGTATCAAAAAACCAATCAGTACCCAACACGACCCTGATTCAAATTGTTGAACCTATTCAACAATCGATCAAGCAGGCGTTTCCTGAAAGTAAAATCGATACAGCCATGCTGGTTGGTTATTTACCGGGAATGTTTGTGGCCAGTTTATTCGGAGCTTTAGCTTTGGGTTTTTTACTGGAATCAAGAGTTAGTAAGATGTTTCAAATTCAACGTGAAAAAGTGGCTACAGGCCTTCGGGGCCTAGAGTTTAGACTGCCCGATTTATTTATTTGGGTTTCGTTATTTGCTCTGCTTTTTGCCGTCATCGATTTCGACCAAAAATTGTTAAAAGTAGTTAGCATTAATCTTCTTATATTTGCGGGCGTGGCGTTTTTCTTTCAAGGATTAGCCGTCGTCGAGTTCACGATGAGATTTTTACGCTTTGGACCCCTTGGCAGAGTAATGACATACGTTCTGATTTTATTTCAACTAGCACCGTTTATTGTTTTAGTAGGACTAGTTGATTACTGGGCTGACTTTAGAAGGCTCATGCGAAAAAAAGCAAAAGGACCGGCCTAGTTTTTTAGTTAACGAGAGCTAAAAAGACGAAGCCTTAAAATTTTTTAAAGCGAGGATGATTTATGAAAGTAATTTTACAAAAAGACGTTAAAGACTTAGGAAAAGTCGGCGATCTAGTCAGTGTTTCTGAAGGTTTCGCGCGAAACTTACTGTTTCCACGCAAATTAGCTTTAGAAGCAACTGAAAGCCGCGAAAATGAATACAACCACTTAAAGCGCGTTGCCGATTCAAAAAAGAAAAAAGCAATGGGCGAGCGCCAAGCGATGTTAGATAAAATTAAAGGTACAACGGTAAGCTTTAAATTAAACGCCGGCGAAAACGACAAGCTTTTCGGAACTGTTACAACCACGGATATCTCTAAAGGTTTAGAGAAATTAGGTTTCACAGTAGACCGTAAAGACATTCACTTGGAAGAGCCCATCAAGGTATTAGGCACTCACAAAGCGGTTATCCGTTACGGCGAAGGCGTTGAAGCTCCGATTCAAGTTGCAGTAGAACGCGCTTAGTTTTTGTTTTTTAGATTTTTTTAGTTCTATGACTCGTAAAGAGGGCCTGGTTGAACACCAGGCCCTCTTTTTTTGTAAATCGCTAACGTATTATTTTGCGACACTAAAAAACTAGCCGTAAAAAGTTACGTGTCAGGCTCAGAATAATTTTAAAAACTCATTGCAGGTTTATTTCTCTAAAAAGTTGGTGTGAGTTTAGCTTGTTATCAAGTAAGCGCATTAACCAACAAAAGGACCACCCAATGAAACAAATATTTTTGGCCATCTTCACGCTAGTTTCTCTCAATTTGAGTCACGCCCAAACCTTACCGGCAGACCTTAAAGAAACAATGAAGGCCATCGGGGCTGACATGAAAAAACTGATGGCACAAAGTAGTAATGCGGCGGCGAATGCTGATTCAGCAACGATCTCTCAAGATTTAGTGCGCTTAGCCACTCATGCAAAACAATTTTTACCAGACACTATTAAAAGCTTATCGGGCGACAAACGAGGCGCGGCCGAAACTGACTATCGTCAGCAGTTGAGCCAAGTCGTTCAAATGGGATCAGATCTAAATCTTGCATTCAGCTCAAATGACAACGGAAAAGCCGCAATGATTTTAAAACAATTAAATCAGTCTAAACGCGAAGGGCACTCAGCGTATAAAGAAAATTAGTACCTGTTAATTAGCATTTCAGAAAAGCGCAAGAATTTTGAGTCGAGCATAAGTGGTCTGTAGATTGACATCTAAGACAAATCCGACCTATTAATTAATCGACTGATTAATTAATAACGAGGGAAATAAAATGAAAATCTTTGCGCTAATTCTTGTTAATTTTTTTGCGTTTAACGCTTTCGCCCGGGTCACCGATAACAAAACAAAAATAGAAATGAAAGCGTCAGAATTAATTATCACAACTATGGAAGGCTTCCATCTTAACGCGGAAGCACCAGCAAGTATTAACTTTGATGGCAATACGGCCAAAGAAAAGCCGGCCACAAAAACTGAAAAATTATTTATTTTTAAAACGCCGTCTAATGCAAAAGTAGCGCGCTTGGCTTTTTACGTTTGCGATAATAAAAAAACGGTTTGTGAACAGCACCGAACTGAGTTTGATTTAAAAACTTCGCAAGCCAAGCAAAGCACCGCGCGCGCCGAGACCTGGGCCCCGGCCAAAGCGGTCAATCTGATAAGCGAAAATGGTAAACCAACGCTTTTGGTTTTTTCGGCACCGTGGTGCCCTGCCTGCATTCGCATGCAAACTGAAATTTATCATCAGCCCGCAGTCGAAAAACAAATTAAACAAATTAATTTTTTAAAAGTAAACAGCGACCTGGTTGAAAATTATGATTTATCTGAAAAATTTCACGTGAAGGCCATTCCAACTTTGATCTTGCTTAACGCCCAAGGCGAAGAAGTTTTCCGTTGGCTTGATTTTCAGCCTGCGAACACATTTGCTAAAAGCCTTGCTTCGGAGGCGGCAAAAGCGAAAGAGTCTGAATCATTACTTAAATTGGCGCAGCAAGGTGATTTAAACGCGGCTTCGAAACTAGGAATGCGCGAATATAATTCTTTGAATTGTGTTGCCGCCACTAAGTGGTTGGCGCTATCTACCAAGCCCGAAGATCAAAAATATAAATTAGCGGCAGAGGTCAGCTGCGCCGAAGATAAGGCCGATGAAGATCCAAAGTTTAAGGGTGATTATCTTAGGACGCTAGAAAAATCAATCTTACTAACCTCTTCGCAATGGGATCAAATTCGTTGGTTCGTAAAATGGATCGAAAAGCAAAAAGAAGACGGCCCATTAACCACCGACATCAAAGCGAAAGCCCTCGATATAAAAAATACGATCGAGCGACTTTTGAAAGACGCTAAGAATGCCAAAAAGATTTTTTTAGATAGCACCTACGGTGAAGCTGGCGATTTCGAAAAAGAAGAAATGCTAAACACGCTGGCCACAATTGATGATGTGCTTGATCAGCCCGAACAAAAATCGCAGACGCAGAAACGCAGCATTGAATTAATTAACAAGCGAAAGTTCACCGTTGAACGCCCCGGCCACATGTTGTTGGGCCTAGCTTATTTGCGCGAAGCCGGCGAAAAAGAAAATGTTACCAAAATGTATCAAGCGTTAATTAAAAAATTTCCTGACACTTATGTATACTATGAAAAGTACGCACGTTTCGCGTTAAAGAATAAAAAGTATGATAATGCGCTAGCATTGGCTGAAAACGCGATTCAACGAAACGAAGGCAATGCGCCGCAACTCTATTTACTAAAAACTAAAATTTTAAATGAAATGAAAAATTCTGAAAAAGCATTAGCTACCGTCGAAGAAGCGTTACAGCTACAAGATATAGATCACGCTCGTTTTAAGAAAACGCGAACCCAATTAATAGCTTTAAAAGATGAACTAAGTAAACCGGTGAAAAAGTAATCGGCGACCGACTACTGGCTTTTCTCGGGGCTGATGCCGTAGAAAACTTCGTCTAAGTAAATTAATAAGCACTGGCGTAAATCATCGACGGTCATGTCTTTCGGATCCACTTCTAGCGCGCGAATTGCGGCGAACAGTTCAGTTTCAATTGTTTCCACGTCAATCTTTGCGTGTGTTGCAAACTGCTTTAATACTCGTCCCATGCTCGCCTCCGTGCTTGCTGGATGACTCTAAAATCAATCTTTCCCTCATCCTTGGGGAAGGCAATCAACTCTAACTTCAGACAATTTCATCAAAACAAAAGGTTAACGGGCGTACAATTAGAATAAGAATTTCCAATGCAATATTGGCAGATTGTCTAGTTTTGTATGGACCGGGTTGTATAAGGGCGAAATAGTATTAACTATTCGCCCCAGGGGCGAAGTTTCTAGGTTTCCCAAAACCCCCGCCCGGCATGGGTGGAGGCGCCTGTGGAGGCGGAAGTGGAGAAACCACTTCGTTGTCGGCATTTTTAAATAAGTTGAATTTCGCGTCGAAGCGAAGTTTTATCGTTCCCGTTGGTCCATTTCTTTGTTTACCAATAATGACTTCGGCGCCCCCAGCTTTTTCGGGGTCGTCTTTATCGTAGTAATCATCACGGTAAAGCATCATGATCACGTCGGCATCTTGCTCGATCGAACCTGATTCACGAAGATCTGATAACATCGGTCGTCGGTCAGAGCGGCCTTCCACCCCACGGTTTAACTGCGCTAGCGCAATAACCGGAATCTGCATTTCTTTGGCGATCGCCTTTAGGCTTTTTGAAATTTCAGAGACCGCACGCTCGCGAGACTCTACTTTTTGCTTTAAATCCATCAATTGAAGGTAGTCGATCATAATACAATCTAGGCCGTGCGTGGCCTTCAGCCGTCTACAGCGCGCACGAATCTCGAAGGGCGATATACCAGAGGTGTCATCAATAAATAATGGTGCCTCGCTGATTGCGCCGGCGGCTTGAATTAGTTTTGGCCACGATGCATCTTGAATGCGACCATTCCGAATTTCTGTCATCGAAATTTTAGCCTCAGCAGCTAAAAGCCTCATCATCACGGCTTCTTTACCCATCTCGACAGAAAAGTAGGCAACTGTCTTTTTTGCTCGTAACGCCATATGAGTGGCTAAATTAAGACTGAAAGCGGTTTTACCCATCGACGGACGAGCAGCAATAATAATTAATTCGCCGGCACTTAGGCCCGATGTCATACGATCTAATTCAGTGAACCCAGTTGGCACACCTGTTACGTCAGCCTTGCGCTTGTAAAGATCCTCGATTTTTTCAATCGAGGATTTAACAATGTCCATTGAGCCAATTAGGCCCGAAGTTGATTTCTGATCTCCGACTTTTAAAATTTCGCTTTCCGCGAAATCGATCAGGGCCTCTGCGTCTTGAAACTCAGAGCCATAAGCTTTTTCAATCAGTCCCGTCGAAGTGTTGATTAAACGACGAAGTAAAGATTTTTCGTGAATGATCTTAGCATGCGAATCAATGTTGGCGGCCGAAACCACCTTATCAAGTAAAGAAAGTAAATATTCAGGGCCACCAATAACATCAAGCTCGTTTTTGGTTTGCAGTGAATTTGTGACCGTCACCAAATCGATTGGCTCAGCCTTTTGATGAAGTTCAGCAATTGTTCTAAATATAATTTGATGTGAAGGCTTATAAAAATCGTTAGCCGTGATCAAGTCAGCGACTTGGTCGAACGCTTCACGCTCTAGCATGAGTCCGCCTAATACGGAAAACTCAGCCTCAAGATTTTGAGGTGGAAGTTTTTGGCTCATCTATGACGATCCCCTCGGTAAAGATGATAAACAAATGAATAACTGAAAATGAGAATAAAGTAGATTTTAAAAATAAAAAAGGGGTTTTTAGAACCCCTTTCTTTTTCAAATTACGGCTATAAACTACTGAGTTAAAGTAGTCGTCGGCGCAACCATTGCGTCAGAAGCTAATGCCTGAGCGCCTTTTTTAGGTTTCAATTTGTAGTTGTCGATTTTCTTCTTAAGAGTGTTACGGTTGATACCTAACATTAATGCGGTCTTAACTTGGTTACCGTTATAAGCTTTAAGAGCTAGTTCAATTAGAGGGCGCTCTACTTGTTCTAAAACGATGTTATAAAGACCGTTTAATTCAACTTGAGCTTCTTTTTGCTGTTGGAACAGAACTTCAAGTTTGCTCTTTACTAATTTTTCAAGGCTTACTTGCTGTAGGTTAGCTACAAAAAGATTTTCAGAGTTGTTCAGGTTTGGTGTCATGTGTATCCCTCTCGTACGTTGGTTAAAACAGACGTGTTATTTAACGTCTATTATATGTTTTTAATCTTATGCGGAATTTAAACTCCGCGGGCAGTGGGTAACCAAATATACTTATGTAGCTGCAAATGCAACCTTGCTTTTGATTTTTTATGCAAAATAGTTTCTGCCAGCCAGCGTTCAGACACTTGGCCGTGTGATGGGCTGTATAAAACTGTAAATTTTCTTAATAAATCATGTTGACGACAAAAATTTTCTGACCAGTCGAAGTCTTTTTCGGAACTAATCACAAATTTAAATTCGGTGTTTTCACTCGAGAAATCGATATTTTTATCTAGAAAGCTATTTTCGGCTCCACTATCTGGAGTTTTAACGTCAAGAATTATTTTAACGCGTGGGTCGACGTGTTCAATTGATTTAGAGCCACTGGTTTCAAGAGAAACTTTGTAGCCGAGCTCACACAGAATGTTGATAAGTTTGTGGATTTCTTTTTGAAGTAATGGCTCACCGCCCGTAATACAAATATACTCGGCGCCGTATTCCTTGACTGACTGTAAAATTTTTTCAATGGACCAAAACTCACCCTCGTCGTACGAATATTTTGTATCACAGTAAGTACAACGTAAATTGCACCCCGTGGTACGAATAAACACGGTCGAGTTGCCGGCGTAGGAGCTTTCTCCTTGAATTGAGTGAAAGATTTCATTGATTTTAATCATGAGAAGTCCGACTAAGTGCCACCCATCAAGACCATTGTCAAGAATAGGCCTTCAGGCTTGTAATCTAGACGTGACCTGGACGCTAGGGATTTTGCACAACGGCATAAGCCCTATTAAATTAAAGAGATGAACGTCTTTTTCAAAAAATTTCGAAATGATATCAAAGCTATTGCATTCTTGAGTACCGGTTTATTTCTTGCCTTAGCCCTTGCAAGTTATAGTGCGAAAGACCCCTCATTTAACTCGATGGGACATGGTTTTAAAACTCTCAACTATTGTGGAATTTTAGGAAGCTTCTTAGCCGACTTGATTTACCAACTGATGGGCTTGCCCGCTTGGGTTATGATTGCGGGCCTTTTTCAGGCCGCCGTCTTAAGTCTTAAGGGTAAAGATATTGAAATGAAAAACATGCGTGTCGTGTGGATGCTTTTATTAATTTGCAGCTTTGCGGCGCTGGCTTCGATTTATTGGCCCGATCGTAAAGTTTTTGAGAATCAAATTTATCCGGGCGGTTTGCTTGGAGTTGGGTTAGCCAGTGGTTTGGTTAAAGTGCTTAATAGCATTGGCGCGCAAGTATTGCTTTGGGCGGCGGCGTCGATGCTAGTGGTTTTTTCATTCGAAATCAGTTTAAAAGAAATTATTATGTCAACGGTCGATTTCGCTTCTGATCAATTTGAAAACTCTAAAAAATCTGATTTTTTCAAAGATTGGCAATGGCCAGAATTCAAGAAACCAAAAGTAGAAAAAGCTGATAAAAAAGCCGAGATGACAATCGGTACTGGCAAAGCTCCCGTCAGCACTAAAAAAACCGAAAGCTTGATGGCGGCTTCGCAATTAAAAATGGAACTCGAAGATGAAGAACGCAATGCAGATGAAGACGATGAAATGCAGGAGCAAATTTTAGAAGGTTTAGTTGCCCACGATGGCGCCGAAGCCGTCGCCGTTTCAGCTTACGAGCCGCCCGCCCGCCGCAAAGTAGTTATGCCGATGAAGACTCCACGACGCGTTGCCAATTGGACAATGCCGAAGCTTTCTTTACTAGAAGACCCTCCTTTAACTCGAATAAAAATCGATGAAAAAGAAATCCGTCGTAAAGCCGACATTACCTTAGAAAAATTGAGGCAGTTCGATGTGAACGGTCAAATCGTGGCCGCTAAGCCTGGCCCAGCCGTGACCATGTTTGAATTTAAACCGAACGTCGATGTGCGCGTAAATAAAGTGACCGAGCTTGCGGACGACTTAGCTTTAGCCTTATCGGCTGAATCACTTCGAATTATCGCGCCGATTCCGGGTCGCGACGTCATTGGCATCGAAACTTCAAATGCGCAGCGTGAAACGGTTTATTTAAAGGATTTATTAGCCGATGAAATGTTTTGGTCTGATGACATGAAACTTCCGATTGCACTGGGTAAGCAAACCAACGGCGAACCCCGCATCGTAGATCTACGTAAAATGCCCCATTTGCTAATTGCCGGCACGACCGGTTCGGGTAAATCCGTTTTTACCGTCGCCACGATAACGGGATTTTTATTTAAACATTCGCCAAAAACGTTGCGTCTGATTTTAGTAGATCCAAAACAAGTTGATTTAGCAGCTTTCGCCGACATTCCCCATTTAATCATGCCGCCGATACGTGATCCTAAAAAAGCGGTGGTCGCGTTACGCTGGGCCGTTAAGGAAATGGAAAAGCGGTACAAATCAATGAGCAAATTTGGCGCGCGCAATATCGAACAATTTAATGAACTGGTTGAAAAATTCACGGCCGATAAATTAGAAGAGCACGAAAAAATAAATGCCGAGTACGAAAACCAAGGCATCATGAAACTAGAACAGTATTATTATACGCCGCAACCCTACACGGTAATTGCCATTGAAGAATTCGGTGACTTAATGGCGGTTGATAAACAAAACGTTGAACAATCAATCGTGCGCTTGGCCCAAATGGCGCGTGCGTGCGGAATGCATTTAATGATCGCGATGCAGTCGCCTCGTAAGGAAGTTGTCACCGGATTGATTAAAACCAACATACCGGGACGCATCAGCTTTAAAGTGGCATCTAAAATGGATTCGCGAATTATTCTTGATCAAGCGGGAGCCGAACGTCTACTTGCTCAAGGTGATATGTTAGTTGTTAGTAATGGCTCATCTACCCCCATGCGCCACCATGGACCTTATTTGAAAGAAACCGAAATTAACGGCGTCGCTAAATTTTGGAGCGACCAGGGTGAACCCGAATATGATGCTATAGCGATGCGGGCGCTTGAGGGCGGCCCCGCCGGTAGCGGTTTGGGTGCTGAAGCCGGCAATGATTTTGGTAGCGATTTAGATAGTAGCGGCGACGAATACGACGAGCGCTACGATGAAATTTTAGCGTGGGCGGGTGGGCAAAAAGCAATCTCGGCCTCATTAATTCAACGACGATTTAAATTGGGCTACCCTCGCGCAGCCCGCCTAATTGAACTTTTTGAAAAAGAAGGCGTAGTCGGTCCGGCCAATGGCAGTAAGCCACGCGCCGTTTTAGTTGCGAGCCATCAAGGGTAATTAAATGCGAGCTTACCAAAATTGAGTACGACAATTGCCTTTCTGATACTCAAAAAGCGGTGGTCGACCTAATTGATACGCAAAACTTATGGGTTGTTAAAAAGCAAAGAAGCATCGTAGATGTTTTTCAGCAGATTTATAAAGAAGAAATAAAACAGATTGATCAAATACTTCGTAATCTTAGAAAAAAAATCGCTACCGATTTTGGCGCAGCCATTGAGGTAAAAAATAAAAAGATGTTGTTAGACTTCATTAGAAGTATTGATAACAAAATTGAAGAGCTAAAAAGAACTTAAATAAAAAAGGTGAATAGCCATATGCAACTCACCTTTAAAAATCTGACAATTACTAATTTACCGAAGCTCTAAACGGTAGTGTTGCGCATTATAAGCCGTATCGCGAATACGCATAATATAAACAGCCTTAGGAAAGCGGCCCGTATCAAATGTAGCTTTCCATTCCTTAGAGTTGCGATCGTATGACCAGTCTTCATTCGGTAACTTTGTGTAGCCTTGAGTATCGCAGGTCATACCGTGATCCATTCCATCGCGCAAAACTTCAACGCAGCCAAACGAGTCATTCTCGGCATATCCAAATACTCGTCCAACGATCGTGTCGCCTTGTTTGACGATTCCGTTTGAAACCGCACCGTTAACTTTAAATTCGATTCCGCGGATGATCGGCGGAACGTAAGGTGTGCCAAAGGTTCGGCTAGGTTCACGTTTTAATAATTCATTCAGCGTCAATGAAGATCCGCGTGAACTCAAGCAGACACCTTTGCTACCATCTTTTACGATCACTTGTTCGGCGTTTGCCGCGCTACAGGCTAATGGAGGATTTGTTTTCGTGTAGGTAGTTAAAGGAACAGCGAAACAACCATTAATAAGACAGGCCATGCTCATCCATTCGTAAACTTCGGGCGCTTGCTGATCACTGCCGGGGCCAAACGAGGCCGCCGCTTTTGTACCGTAACCTTGCGAGGCAAATGTTGAAGTACTATATATTTTGCCTTCAGCCGCGCTGTTATTTAAATTTGAAACAAAACCTTTAGCGCAATTTTGGAATGTAAAAACCATTGTGATTAAACCGATAACAAGTACGGTTGATTTTACCAAAGTGCGGTTTTTACTTATCCAAGTCGTATTATTTTTGTTTTCCATGAGCTCTCCCGTTCGTAACAGTTAATTCAATATTTAGGCCCGCCAAATCTGCGCAGCTCATTTTAAATCGTCTCAAAGTTAAAATTTGAATATCAATTCTTAGTATTCTTACATTTTCTATCGGATATCTGACCGACATTACTTAGTAAAATGAAAAACTAATCATTATTTCGACAGCTGAAAATCTGAAATACAGCGCGAATGTATCATCCTGAAACAAGCCTTGGCTGCTATCCAGAATACAATTGCGGAAGCGTTGGGCCAAGTTTGTATCAATAAAGTAGGCGCTAAAGCCATAGCCAGCCGTGTTAAGAACGTTTGGCATTTGTAATCACTCAAAAACCTGTGCTGTGATGACAATACTTTAAACCAATTAACTAAGGAGAGTTATATGATGAAATCATTAGTACTGGCGGCCGCGATGATCGTGTCTGTTTCAGCACAAGCTTACAATACAGTTGCGGAAAGCATTTTTGCTTCTCAGCAAGCGCACATTCAAACTTCGGTTCAGACACAAGGTCTTAACTGGAAAGTTGGAGACGAAAATAACTACAAGCTTAACATGGGCGGATTTATCAACGGCACAATGAAGATGTCTGTTCGCGAAATCGGTGCCGATGGCGCTTGGTTAGTTCAAGACGTTGATTTGATGATTCAAAAGCAAAAAATCGAAATTTTGCTTGATATGAACACGGGCGTAATCAAAAAAATGTTAGTTAACGGTAAAGAGCAAGAACCACCTAAGTCTGATTACGAAATTGTTGACCAAAAAGAAGACCACATTACTGTTCCGGCCGGTTCTTTCGACGTGATTTATCTTAAAGTTAAAGACAAAGCGAATAAAGACGCTATTACTGAGCAATGGATTAACCCTCGTGATATTCCACTTTCAGGAATGGTCAAATCTTTAGCAGATAGCCAATTAGGAAAAGTGACAGTCGAGCTAGTTTCGTTTAAAAAAATGTAATGTTTAAAAAAATATTTTATTTTAAAAAAGCCGCGGTAATTAACGCGGCTTTTTTTATTTTCTCAAGCCTAGCGGATGCCCGATTGGTACTAACTACGTTTGACTCCGTCCGCTCTAAAGCCAGTCTTCTGTTGCTTCAAAAACAAAAAAAACAGGCTATGGCGGTAGTCAGTGATTATATCGCCAACGAAACAAATAAAGTGGCAATCGCCGAAGCCAGCGATTTCTTATTAATGATATCAAAAACATTTCTTAGTAAAGAAGCGCAAGAGGCTTACGAAACCTCAATTAATTTAACAAGCGATAACTCGAAAGAATCACTTCAACAGGTTGAAGTCTGCTTGCAATTAGAGCCGCAAAATGCGGAGTGTCTTATTCAGCGGCTGCGATTGGCGGTACGGTTGAAAAATAAAAGCCTAAATGAAAAAACAATGGCAATTCTTGAAGAGGCCATTCCGGGCACAATCGTTGAAAACTGGGCGGCTTTGATCGTAAAAAAACATGAGCCCGATTTTAAATCAAAATCCATAGTGAAAAAATTAACTGAGAAACCATCTGAAGATGTGTTTGTACTGACCACTCTTGAATTAGACCGAGCTTTTGAAGTTAATAATTTTTCTCGCGCA
>JACMNA010000134.1 GCA_014378765.1 Bdellovibrio sp.
AAACTAAAATATTTTTAAACATATCAATCCTTTTTTTAAAAGCCACTTACTATCGATACCTCTGCGCAAATGTTCAATCAAGTAAAAATTGGATAGGCATGCTTTAAGACTATCAGGCTAGCTTTGTTTAAAGCCGTAAGTTAGAGGGTTGCGTAACACTCCAATAAGTTCCATGAACGATTTGCGGTGAATGGGCTTCGTTAATAAATGTGAAAATCCCGAAGAAGCCAAGCGCTCAAGAAATTGGGGTAAAGAGTCTTGAAACGTTAACCGACTTTGCACTTTTGCAGCAGGAACTTTCAGGCGGGCTAGTTTTTTTCACTCATTTAATATATCATTTTTAGATCGCATCAAACAATCTGCAAGTTCTTGATGTGGCGATAGCGATTTTTTCGAAGTCATTTGGTTTCCATCAGTCGCAACTTTTACATTACGAACCTAACCGGCCCAAAGTTAAAGTGCAGAGCTAAATGCTGAATAATAAAACACCTCCGTCAAGCTCTACATCAGTTAAACCAACGTTAGTTCAGCGTGAGATTTTAGAATTAAGCCCGCCACGTAAAATTAATCTTTCGGTTTCTAATATTGGAAAAGCAGTCATTGGATTTACTTTAATTTTCAAAGTGCAGTTTAAGTTTACTATTGCGATTGCTTCTTGATCAGGAGCGCCCCGTAATTCAATCGATGCTTGCTTCAAACCATTAAGACCGCCAATACTTACAAATAAAGAGTAATCGAATCCAATGCGTGAACCAAAAGGTCTCCAGCTTTGCTTTGATGCTCCACTGTTGAAAATGTCCTCGACTGACCCATGCCTACAGCTATCATGTTTTTCAAAATCTAAGGCGATCTGCCCGCGCCGGCCAAACTATGCTTAGCTCTCAATAATATTCAAAACGGCTTGCCCCGACCATTATGAATTGTTAGCTTCTGTATTTATACTAAAGTGGAGGCTATTTTGAAACTTTTTGTAGTCTATCTAACAATTTTTTGCAGCAGCGGTTTTGCCTTAGCTTCAGCCGCCTATAATCTTCCATCAGCCTTACAATTTGCGCCGGATCAGCCAGACACCGATGAAACCTTTGCTAGTTTTTTTGCACGTATCACCAGGGGTGGAGGATTTCCTGGAATTCGCCTTGTGGCGCCAGAAAAAATACAAGCTGCCTTTCTAAAATCCATTCGCCAAAACTATTGGGTGGGCAAAAGAAATACGATCATGAAAGAACTGGATCAGCAGGGCATAGATATTTGGAATAACTGGTACAAAGAAAAAAAGTCCATCGATACAATATTAAACTCTTCCGAAAAAAGAATGGCCTTCGCCGCTGAACTTCAATTGCAGATTGAAAACGACCACCTTGAATGTGATCGCCGCTGCCCCAATGCGAAAACTATTTTAGAATCAGAATGGCAAAATCTTGATTCGTTCTCTAGGCAAGAATTTGCAAAGACAATGGCTTTTTCAAAATCACTTTATGCCGGCAAATCAATCTTAGATCGTCTGGGTGAAGTATACAATTTTTCTGCGATAAAAGTTCAATCATCAACTCGAATTCGAATTCTTGCCAACACCGAATTCATCAAGGCCGTTCGCGAATTGGGATACGAAGGAGAAATTTATTTTCGCGGAATCACGGCGCCAGATCCGCAGCAACCTGATGGCCACGTCATTTTACTTAACGATGAAAAAATCTATAAAAATTCTCCGTTTGAAAATGAGCTATTAAAAAATTTAGAAATTGTTGGGATTCTTGTGCATGAATTAAGTCATGTTTATCAAGATCTTAAGGGTCAAGCTTTGGGCGTTGATGTGCAGGTTCGGTCGGCCGAAGCGGCGTTGCTAATTGAAGGCTCAGCCGAATTTCTGGCCGAACAAGCAATGCTTAACGCCGCCAATGCCGAAGTTTTTCCGTCAGCCCTTAAACTGTTTGTGTCAGAGCAAGCCGTAGAAATTATTTACCGAGCCGGCAATGAAAGCACGGGTCAACTTTTTCCCTACACGGTGGGTTTACCTTTTGCCGCAGCACTTTATTTGCAGAACGAGTCGACGAATAGCACTCCCCAGATTTTGACCGAGAAAATCCTGCAGTTTCTAGGTGATCAGAGACCTTTACAGGAATGGTTGAAAACTCTTTAATGTGGCAAGTTGTACTGTAGGCTTATAAACTTTTCACTCTTACATAGCTAACTTTCGATTTTGCAGCCGTTCGTGTATATTGAGCTAAACCCTGAACCGTGAGGTTACGATGCGAGCTAATATTCTTCTTTTTACTTCGTTAACTGTATTGAGCTTTTCACTTTACGCCGTTGACCAACAATCAACCGAGACCCTCACGATGAAAGCCCCACCTGTCACAGCAACTGTGCCGACACCTTCACTTCTTTTAGGCTTTAAGTCTTACAACGACACCGGCCGCTTCGGAACCATTAACGATGCCAAAGGGCAGACGTACAGTGGCAAACAAGAAGCATTCCTTGGTTACCGATTTCAAAGTGGTTGGGGCGGATTCGTTCAAGCAACACAATATCGTTATCAATATAACGACTCCACTTTAAATAAATGGTCGGCCAGCGATACGAGTGTCACATTGATTCACCCTGATATTTATAATGATGGTACATTCAAAGTAATAGGCACCGTGCGCGCTTACATTCCCCAAACCGATCGTTCGAAAAGCAAGAACATCCGTCAGTATGCTTACTATTCAACTCAACTTTATGCTTTTGCCAAAGGTCATGATCTTTTTAATCAAATTATTCCGCGCTTTTTTGTAGCCGATCGTTACAGCGATGCCGACACCACTTTTTACATTGAGGATCGTACCGTCTACACAGAAAAGTTAGCTACATGGGCACGTTGGGGAATTGGAAATTGGTTTCAATACGAAAAACATTCTGCGACCATCGCGGGTTACTCTGACGAAATCATTCCGCAATTTGATTTCATCTTAAACTCAAACTTTTATTTTGGCCCCCGCCTGTCGTTACCCGTGTTTACACAAAACTCAGTGTACGACGCACCCAAAAACGCGACTTGGGATCAGGCCCGCGCGGAGTTGTTTTTACAAGTAACATTGTAAAATCATAATCCAATAAATGAGCGGTAAACCGAAGGACTTTGCGCCAACTGCCGACGCGGTTTGTCGTTCACAAGAAGACCTACACATCTGGAAGCAGCTAAGTTAATTTCGCACTATTCACATGGGCAAAAGAATCCAATTAAAAAAACCACACTACGCTGCTTTAGTTTCTCTGATAGCTGGCATATTCATTTCAGTGGTAACTGGCATATGTGTTTACTGGCTTGAGACTCGAGAAGAATCAATTCGATTTGAAGCTCAGGCCGATCAGGTACAAAGTAGAATTCGTGCTCGAATGGAAAGCTTCGAAAACTTTTTAATTCAGGCCCGTGGCTTTCTGCAAAGCAAAAAAGTAATTACGCGTGAAGAGTTTCATAAATATTCTGCAGATATTCAACTTTCGGAGCGATATGTATCAGTTCAAGGGCTGGCCTACATCACTCAAGTACATAAGCAAGATCTTGCCAAATATGTCCAACAAGTACGCTCGCTAGGGAATAGTGATTATAAGATTTGGCCAGAGCAGACTCAAACTGAGTACTACCCAATTACGTATATTGAACCTGTTGATTGGCGCAATAAACGTGCGCTCGGATTCGAGATGTTCAGTGAACCTATTCGCAGAATGGCCCTGGAAAAAGCTCGCGACACCGCGCTACCCACTTTAAGTGGAAAAGTAAAACTGGTACAGGAAGCGGGCGAAGAAATACAGCCAGGTTTTTTAATGTTTTTGCCCATTTACAAAGAAGGGGCAAACGCAGATACGGTTGATAATCGTAGGTTAGCACTCACTGGATTTTTAGGAATACCGGTCCGTGCTCATGATTTTTTTAAAATAATTTTTAAAGATCAAAACCCTTTGGTCGACTTTGAAGTTTATGATGGATCTCAGATTACAACTGATTCATTACTTTACGACTTTGACGGGAAGCCATACGCAACCCATCGTGAAATCCGCAAACTTGAACTTGCCGGACACGTTTATACTGTAGCTTTCAACCCCTTGTCTGAAGCCACAATTTTTCCGCGATTGCCCGCCTTGGTTACCCTTTTCGGAATAATAATTTCTGCTTTGATTTCTTGGATTATTCGCGCCGTCAGACGTCGGGCGGAGGAATCTAAGCGCGCCGAGCAAAAGTTAACCCAACTTGCTGATTCGATGACCCAACTAGCGTGGATCGCTGGTCCTGACGGTAATATTTTTTGGTACAACCAACGCTGGTATGATTATACCGGCACGAGCCTTCGTGAAATGGAAGGTTGGGGTTGGAAGAAAGTGCATCACCCCGATCATGTCGAGCGTGTTACTAATTTCGTACAAGAAGCCTGGCGCCACGCCGAACCTTGGGAATTAACGTTTCCATTGCGTGGTAAAAATGGCGAGTGGAGATGGTTTTTAACTCGTGCGGTTCCATTAACAGACTCTTCTAGAAAAATTGTTCAGTGGTTTGGTACAAACACCGATATCACAACTGAAATTAAAACTCAGCAAGAGCTGCTACGTAGAACGGCCGAACTTGAGTCTTTGCAATCCGAGTTATTAAAAGCGGCCGAACAAGCGAATGAAGCAAGCAAACTTAAATCGGCTTTTCTAGCAAATATGTCGCATGAAATAAGAACTCCACTTGGCGCGATGATTGGCTTTGCCGATTTACTGCGTGACCCCGGACTTACGCAAACCGAAAAAGCTAATTACGTAGATGTTCTAACCCGCAACGGCGAAAACCTAGCGGTCATTATTAACGACATCCTTGATCTTTCAAAAGTTGAAGCTGGCCACCTAAGTCTAGAATTTACCGATATCAGCCCTTCGCAAATTGCAGAAGAAGTTGTTTCATTACTGCGAGTAAAGGCAAAAGAAAAAGATCTAATCTTTGAATATAACGCCGAAGATAGTTCACCCGAAATGATCGTGGCCGACTCCGGTCGATTAAAGCAAATCCTTATCAATCTAGTGGGGAACGCAATTAAGTTTACTCAATTTGGGTCAGTAAAAATTCGCAGCTATGGCTGTCATACTGAAAATGGCCGAAAGGCTATTTGTTATGATATCAGTGACACCGGAATCGGAATTCCGGCTTCGCAAATAGAAAAAGTGTTTCTAATGTTCGTGCAAGGCGATGGCTCGATGACCAGACGCTTTGGCGGCACCGGTTTAGGGTTGGCACTTTCAAAAAGTCTTGCAATTGAAATGGGGGGCGACGTTTCAATTACAAAAACACAAGAGGGCGTCGGAACAACCTTTAAAGTAATGATCGCAGACCAGCCCGATAAAAAAACCGATGGAAACAAAATTGAAAAAATTGTTCGCAAAAGTGAGTTGCTGGGCGACCAACTGCTGAAAGGCCTGCACATTCTTGTTGTCGACGATGCTCCTGATAATCAGCAGCTGATTTGGAGATATCTCACCAAGCAAGGCGCAATAGTTGAGTCTGTAGATAACGGCTTACTTGGTTACAGAGCCGCGATCACCGGTGATTTTGATTTAGTGCTCATGGATATTCAAATGCCTTTAATGGATGGTTACACGGCTACGCAGAAATTGCGTGAGAATGGATACTTAAAACCAATCATCGCCCTGACGGCGCACGCCATGTCTGAGGTTCGCAAGAAATCACTCAATGTTGGCTACACGGACCATCTGACAAAGCCAATTAATCGGAATGAGTTAATTTCAACGATTGTTCGCTACACCAAAAAAACATAAACGATTTCAGTCAAAGAAATCGTTACTGAATTCCGCCATATTCACGAATTAAACCACCCGCCAATAAAGCTGCCGATTGATCTGTCCCAGAATTTGAAAGTATTGCGAGGCCATATTGCCGACCACCCACGTAAAAAACTAATAAATGATTGCGAATGGCAACATTGTAAGTCGCTCCCGTTTCGGGATTTTCGGTGGGACCATCGTACGTGCCCGTCTTACCACCGACGTAAATATTAGAAGGAATGTATTTTAAACCACGAGAAGCTCCGGTGCGGCACGTGTGCATTAACTTCCACACGATGGCGGCGCCAGTAAAAGCATTGTGGTAAAGGTCATAAAGAGTTTCAACGGCTTCGTCAGGGATCAACTCATTGCCGTGGATTTTCCCCCAGGACCCTTGATAACCACGTGTGCGCATGTATCCCATTTTTTGCGTAAAATTTTGAATTCGCTCGCGGCCTTTATCAGCATTGCCGTCACCAATTTGAGTTTGCAGATTGGTCCAAGCGACATTCGAAGAAACAACTAACATATCGGCCATCAACTGCATTTGCGAACTTGAAAGCACTGCATTTTGTTTTTCTACGAATGCCGAGCCCACATAAATTTTTGAACTGGATGCTCCGAAAAGTTTTCTATTTGAAGAAAGACTTTTTGCCACAACTTGATGAGAACTTAAATCCATCAGCGTCCACTGAACTTTGTGATTAACATCTGTTTGCGTCGCTTTTTTTAAATTTTGATAATCGTTTTTAAGGCTGCTAGTAAAAGCTGAACCAGTGCCGCGTGTAAGACTTAATTTTTTACCTTTTACCGAAATGTTTCCAAGCTTTATTCCGTTTGAAAGCATACTAAATTGTGGATCTAATACCGGATCTAAGTTGCTGCCGAGTTCTCCCGTAAAAGAAATATCCCCAGTGCCTTGGCCACTGTTCACGTCGGAAGCAATATCGGTTGGAACTTCATAAGTTGAAACTTCAAAAGATTTTCCGCATCCGCTCATGCCAAGCCCTAGGCTTATGACTAGGAAAAATTTAAAAGTGGTTTTGTTCATGGAGGCACCTCGCTATCAAAACCTTTCGACAGATTTTGAGGCGCGCTAAAGCAGCTCGGTGTTATTCTTCGTAAAATAAATATTTTTGTGGATCAAAACCTAGACATTAAGCCGTGAAATTGGCTCTAGCATTGGCTTGCGCAATTAAACCTAGGCTATCATTTTGTAAAGTTAACTTCTTATAAAAGGGGGAAAATAAAAATATTTAGAACTTTGGAACTTGCGATTGAATTTTACGATCAAGTATTAGAAATTAAAGTAGGCGGTACTAAATACGGGGGCCGACCAAAGCCGAAGCTCAGGTTAATTTTGATTGGGCATTTGAAGATATGATCGCAACACTAAAATCAATCGCTCAATCGGTGAGTGCGCGTAATGGTGAAAAAATCAAAGCCATTGAGGTTGCAGCGAAGTTTATGGGCTATGAGAGGCGTGCAATAGAAGATGACCGCGCCTCAATCATTGAGCTTTCATTTAAAGCGGCCTTTGATGACATACGTGCCACATCAAAAATGTAACTTGCGCTTTGGAGATTTGATCAGGCTGCCTGTACTAGCAACAACCCGCTTGATTTTATGGTTTTTCTTTTTCTTGGTAATCAGCACCGAGGGTTTTGATTTCTAGTCGATCCCCTTGGCTGACTGTAGACTCGCCACCATGAGTGTCACCGATACGAACTGCGGCAATCGAAACGCTTGGGCCAGCTAATACCGTGGTCGGTCCATTTGGCGCCTGAGTTGTTATGTAGTTGAGGCTTGAAAGAAGTAAATCTGACGTAGTAATTGAAAGCCCATTACCCGGCCCTCCCGTAAGCTCTAAGCGCAGGCCATTTAAATAAACTTTAGCCGCGACGATCACCGTAAAGCGGTTTGGAAAGTTGGCTTGTGAACAAATGAAAACAGTGTTGGCTTTGATCATTGTTACCGCGTCTGAAGGTACTATTTGGAAAGTAACCGGTTCTAGATTTCCAGGCGGCAATATACTGGTGGTACCAACAAAGTCTTCACACCCAACATACACGATCGTCTTCAACGCTTTGGCCTCTGTGATTTCCTTTAGTTTAGACTCTGTTAAATCTTTGGCTTTGACCAAGCTGTTTTCATCGAGCTTTGCAGACCGTCCACGCCAGCTCTGGCCTGGGGACTGGTCAACGCTAATGTGTGATTCCTGATAGTTAATTTCATTCGACAGAGGTCCCAAAATCGAAACCGTACCTGGCTGCCCGCCGCCAGATGAAATATCCCGAACACTTTCGGCAATTTTTTTCGCTTCATCGGTCGCGCTAGTATCCGTCGTTGATGGGCCAGGCCCCGCAGCCTTTGGCGAATCCGACTTTGGCGTGCAAGCAATCGAAGAAAGTACTAATGCAAGAGCCACATACGCGAGTGATAGCGAGTTAAACTGGGTTTTCATACTTGGTATCCTTGTTTGTGATCATTGAGATCATAGTTGCGCATCATACGATGAATTACGGATGCTAACCACTGTTAATATTTAGACGATCGTGAATAATTTCCAGTGAAATCAAACGATTAAAAAACTAAAAATACCGACCGACGCCAAAGGGACCCGTAGTAGTGATTCATAAACCAAGTTAAGATTGAAATGGCTGCGTACAATGAAGCCGATCACAAAACTTTTATTCAAGGTCTGCGCCTCATCGAACTCTTCGCAAACATCCGAAACTACATGCTGAAGCCTGGCAATGAACTTGAGAGAACACGAATCGCAAAGTTGGTCCTATCGAATATCACTATCAAAAACCGTTCGATATCCTACTCAAAAACGCGACGAAAGAAAAATGGTGGAGGCGGCTCTAAGCTACAAGAACTGCTGCGGCTCACGGTTTCACAAAACTATAGCCATTCTTGGGGAAGACAGCAACTTGTAGGATCAAATTAATTGATCAGAAGGGATACGCCTATGGAAATTGTAAAATTCGTTTCGTTTATTTTGCGTCTGGGCTTTATTTTAGCTTTCGCTGGTCAGCTAAAATTTTGTACGCTGGTAATGATGGGGAAGGCTGCGGCGAAATCACAAAAAGGGATTATGACTTATTCGAAGTACAATCGAATGCTGACTTCGAATGGCACAAGTAAAAAATAAATTAAAACTACACAACTTTTTTGATCAGTTTTTGCAAATCAGGAGACGTGCGATCAACAAGTTCACCGGCCACATAACGATGAAGAATGCTGCCAATCAAGGTC
>JACMNA010000135.1 GCA_014378765.1 Bdellovibrio sp.
AATTGGCGGAGAGAACGGGACTCGAACCCGCGGCCTTCCGCGTGACAGGCGGACGTTATAACCAACTTAACTACCTCTCCGTAGTGAAGACACTTGTGGGAACGAAGTTAAAGCCGAACCCTGCGAAATTCAACCCTATTTTTAGTTTTGCCCACATTTAATGCATGAAATTAGCTGACCTCGCTGTGGGGGCTTGCTACTCTGTTGGGATAAGAAAAATTTGGCGCTTGAGCCACCAACCGAAGGATCATAATGAAATCTCTATTATTATTAATTTCTTTAATTTCAGTTTCAGCATTTGCCGAAACAACGACTGTTACCGTGGGCGGAATGCACTGCTCGGCTTGCAAAAAAGAAGTCAGCGATCATGTTTGTAAGAACGAAAAGTTACAAGCCGATTTAGCTTCATGCACGGTTAAATTAACCGACAAGAAAAAAGAATTAGGTACGATTGTAATGGTACCTAAAGAAGGCAAAACTGTCGACATGACTGAAGTTAATAAACTTGTCGAAGCGGCCGGTGAAAAACATAAAGTGGTTGCATCAGAAACAAAGTAATTGGTTAGCAAGTTAGGTTGTTTTGCATGGCTTACGAAAAGGTTGAGAATTTATTTTGGCTCGATATGGAAATGACGGGCCTTGATATCGCTAAAGAAGTTATTATTGAAGTCGCCTGCATCGTGACTGACATGAATTTTCGTGAGCTTGACTGCTTTGAAACGGTCGTGAAACAACCAAAAAATTACCTAGACAGTATGGATGCATGGAATACGAAGCACCATGGTGACTCGGGGTTAACCGCGAAAGTGCCAACGGGCATGGAACCTGATATGGTCGAAGCGAAGTTGATTGATTTGATTAATAAACATTTTCCTGACTCGCAACGCGATTTAAAAAAGCGGCCGATCTTAGCGGGTAATTCAATCATGCAAGACCGGTTATTTATTGATAAGTATTTTAAAAGTTTAGCGGCGCGTCTGCATTATCGCATGGTTGATGTAAGTTCGTGGAAAGTCATCGTGAATAATAAATTTAACGTTGAATATAAAAAACAAAACTCGCACCGCGCTTTAGATGATATTCGCGAAAGCATGGGCGAGCTTAGATTTTATCTTGATTACTTAAAGAAATAAATTGCGACACTGCATTCCGCCAATGTTATCGGGCGCAACCGGTTCAGTGACCGCGGCCGGGCGCTCGACCAGGCTACCAAAATACTTCGGAAGTTCGCTCGGCTTTAACAGCGGCTCGTTGTAGACCAGTTTTGTAATATGCGTTTTGTTTCTAAAGGCAACTTTTTGCGCGAGACTTTCAATTGTTAGATCACTTTTAGAATGCGATAATAAATTTTGAATGGCCGTTAGCCCGCGGTTTAATTTTAAAAATTCGTAGTGCAATTCGACTCCCCGCTCAAGCGCCCACAGCGTCCAACCTTCAAGCGAACCATCAAGTGATTTGTCATTTTTAATCTGCGCCATGTGCTCAGAGATGGCTTGCGTAAAACTTGCCGCATTCGGCAAAGTGCTTCCGGGCTTGGCTAAGTACATTAAATGCTTCGCAATCAATTTTGCATTCTTAAATTTAATTCCGAGACCCAACAGCAGCGCACTGTCGCGCAATTGTTTATTTAACCGGCCCGTCATGCCGAAATCTAGAATATTAACTTTAATTTCGGCGTCCGTCACCGCTACCATTAAGTTACCTTGATGAAGATCGGCGTGAAAGAATCCCGATTTAAAAAAGGCCTGGTCTAACCACTGCGCCGCTAACTCTTCGGCTACGGCCCGGTAGAGATCTGGATAAAGCAATGCGTACTGCTGAAATTCTTTAGCCGGTTTGTTGCCGATGATAAGTTCTTGCGCCATTAATTTTCCGTTTTTGCCAAATAAAAAAGATTGGGGCACATGAAATGAAACTAAATTCTTTTGTCTCGAAAAAGACAGCACTTGCTTAAAGTTGTAAGTAGTTTTTCCGAAATTCTGATCTTCATTTGTGCGTTGCAGGTTAAGCTCTTCAACCACCGATCGGTGTTGGTCTTCAACTAATTTAGCTAGTGATGGCAACTTATATTTTTTTACGGTGGAGTCACTATCGATGATGGCCGCGGTTTTAATTAAAATTTGATGATCGATCTCGAGCAATTTTTCAATGCCCGGTTTTAAAAAGCGAATAACCAGTTCGCGCCGTCCGAAACCATTCGTTACATCATTTAACTGCGTACGGTGCGCTTGCGCCATCGTGCCCACGCCAAGAGCTTTGCGTTCGAAGTACGAAAACATCGCGGGGTCAATGCCTTCGGCCCGCAGAAGATTTTCAACTTTCCACCACGGCGTTTGCTTCACGCCACTTTCTAATTTCTCAAAAACATTTCTAAATTCTTTCGGAATTTCTTCACTGCGCCCTATAATTTGCATTAATTTCTGTAACTGCGGACCGCTGTGCTGAAGCATGGTTAAGAAAATATCCATGGGGTCGGAGTTAAGGGGTAATTGAAGCAAGCGGTAAAAAATTTCAACTTTTTGTTCAATCGGTAAAGCGCCGTAGTACATCTTCAACACTTCACCTAAAATTAGAATCTCGGGTGAGTTTCCGCGTCCAGACGCCAGGCGCGCCGTTAACGTTTCGAGTGATAATTTGAATTGCAGTTGAATTTGTTCTTTTAATTCATTGAAGCTCGACCATTCCGTCACCGGAAACGACTTAAGCGCCAACGAACCTGCGATGCGTGACTTATCAATCAAAAGCTCGCGTCTTTGCTGCCTGTAAGCTTCGATTTGGCGCTGAATGCGAGGTGATATGCTCTTATACGTCATATTTTTTAAACGTTTAAAAAGCTTGTCGATCGGCAACTCATTCAAAGCGTAATCATCAAATAATTCAAAATCTCTTTGTTTAACCAGAAATTCTTCGAACGTTTGAACTTTGACGACAACCGAGCTTTCGCCTTTTAACTTCGCCAGCCGGTCACCCAGCTTTGAAATAAAAAGCGCCCCTTCGGCCGGGGGACTCAAGCGCGCGCGTAAGCCAATGGCGATAACGGCCTTCTCAAGTGGTGTTAAGTAAAGTGCCGTTGCGGTCAACCCCGGTTGAACAACAAATAAAGTTAAAAAAAGTAAGATACGTCCCATGAAATGATTTTCAGCATATTATGAGCCCACGTATAAAAGAACGTGCGTTTTTATATGTTAAAAAGCTGTTGAGGGAGTCGACAATCCGCGGAAATTATTTCAAAATCGA
>JACMNA010000136.1 GCA_014378765.1 Bdellovibrio sp.
ATCCGACTTCAAAATTTGGTTTTCACTCTGCAACTATAAATGGACGTTTGGATCCTGACGGCCGCGCCCTTTATTTGAATCAACTAATTAAGCAAGGGGTTAGCGCCGATTGGATAAAATTGAGAAGCAAAATTTTTAATACGGCAGCGGTTACATGGTTTTATCCAAAAGAGCTACTGAATGCAAAAGCTGATGTATTTCTTGCTGCTAATAATATTACAACCCAATACCAGCTATTAGGATTCATATTAAAAAAATTCGACGTCTTAAAAAATTAACTTGTGACCGTATTTAGCTAATTCTAAGGCCCTAGACGAAAGGCCAACCCCGTTTCATTTGGTTTACGCGGATTGGATGACCCACATCGAGACAACTTTCTAAATGTGTCGATTTATTTTTCAACACAGCCTCAAGTATGATCAAACATTTGACGATTAAGCATGTGACACGAAAACATTTGCCGCCGTTAAAGGAGATTGCATGATTAATTGGGATGATTTTGAACATATACACGTCATTAAAAAACTAAAACACATTTTACACGCTTGGTGGAATATCGATATCGTATTCACCGATGAACGCGGACAATTAAAAGGTTTCGAAGGAGATAAAATCTCTTACGCAAACGCCGCGGTTAACTACATCGTGCACAAAGAAACGATGCAAGCTAGCCTTGCGGAATTGGTTTCAAGTTCAATTCAAGATCTACGTTTGTCGAACAACCGTTACCTACTTAAAAAGTGGGATCAAACGGGTTTTGATGTTTGCGTGTTTCCGATCGTGATTGAAAATGATTTTGTGGGAACGGTTGTTGCCATGGGTTTTTTCAAAGACTCGGTAACTAACGAGCGCATGGCTGAAGTTCGTGAACGCTTAGCGGCCTTCGGATGTTCGGCTGATTTGATTGAAAAATCATTAACTAAGTTTCAATATCTTGACGATGCAAATCGCCAACATTTTTGTGAACTCGTTGAGTTGGTGGCGCAAGAGATCGTTACCTTACACGTTGAAATCTCTAGTCGTGAAAATCGAATTACAGAGTTAAATAAAGAATTAGGTAATCGCTTTAAGTATGACAATATGATTGGTAAATCGAAGCCGATGCAATCGCTTTACGCTTTACTAGATAAAATTAAATTCGCCGATTCAACCGTTATGGTTCAAGGTGAAAACGGTACGGGTAAAGAGTTGATTGCAAAATCAATTCACTACAATTCGGCTCGTAAAGATAAAAGCTTTGTGATTCAGAACTGTTCGGCCTTCAATGACAATTTATTAGAGTCTGAGTTATTCGGACACGTTAAAGGTTCTTTCACCGGCGCTTTGAAAGATAAAAAAGGTCTTTTTGAAATGGCCGACAAGGGAACTTTCTTCTTGGATGAGATTGGTGATACTTCACCACAAATGCAGGTAAAATTACTTCGCGTTATTCAAGAGGGTACATTTACTCCGGTGGGTTCAACGGAAATGAAAACCGTTAACGTACGTATCATTGCGGCGACAAACCGTAACTTACGTGAAATGGTTGAACAGGGCACGTTCCGTGAAGACTTGTATTATCGTTTGAACGTTATCAATATTCGCGTTCCGCCTTTGCGCGAACGTAAAGAAGATATTCCAATATTAGTTGAATACTTTTTAAATAAGATTGCCGAAAGCTCTAACAAGCCAAAAAAGCAATTGATGGGTCGTACGGTTGAAAAACTTTATGATTATCCATGGCCGGGCAATGTGCGTGAGTTGCAAAATGAAATTGAACGTTTATGCGTTCTTTCTGGCGACGACGGCAAGATCAGTCATGAAATTTTATCTCCTAAGATTTTAGAATTAGGCGAAAAAAGCAAAGTACAAGGTTCAAGACTTCACGGAAAGCTGAAAGATGCTTTAGAAGACCTAGAACGCGAAATGATCAAAGAGGGTCTGCGCCGAACTGGTTGGAATAAGTCGAAGTTAGCGAAAGAACTGGGTATTAGCCGTGCGGGTCTTATCATGAAAGTTGAAAAATACGCTCTTGATAAACGTAAGTTAGCTCGCGCGTAAGCCATCTCTCTGGCTTCGCCAGAAAATAATAGTTTTTACATCAATGATTAATTGATCACACCCCGAAATTTAAAACTTCGGGGTTTTTTTATGTCAAAAATTTTTTCATGAAATCGTTGCAAACGATTTAATTCACCAATTTCAGCTACTTGGAAGCTTCGCTTGCGCCCCCGTCAACCCGCTATACACCCATGCCAAAAAGACAATTCGCGGCACATAGATTGTAATACCTGCTAGTGGGGAACGACTTTACGTCATGGGGGAAACAATATGAACGACATTTTGAATGACTCGGCTTGGAAAAAAACACTTGAGCTTGTTAAAGACAAATACGGAAAAAGCTTAAGCTACCGTTCAATGAAAATTCTTGGTGAGAATCAGGATTCAACTTTTTATTCTCAAGGTGATGACCTTATCGTTCCATTACGACTCAAGAACCATAATTTGGGCGACGTGATTGTGGCGCGTGGATCTTTACTAGATTCGCAGCAAAAATCTGAGGTCGTCGATCTAATTAAATTTTTGGTGGAACCAAAGGTTTATAATCTTCACTTAAAGCAATCAGAAGAAAACAGTAAGTTAATAGATGAACCTAATAACACGGTTAGAATGGATCGTAGGCCACTCACTTTGCAAGTGTTTACCAACAAAATAACAACTCGAAAAACACTTTCGCAAATTATTCACTTGAAGTCGATTAAGCCTTTAACGCGACAAAAAGTGGCGGCCAAAATTCATGAAATGACCGAGCGTAATCTTTTTGTTCACCTTGATGATATTTCGGCTTCGCTTACTTCGGTTCAAGATATCAAGACTTTAGCCGATACAACAATTTTTATTGAATCCATTGAAGACCTATCGCCAACGATGCTTCAACTGTTACAAAAGTATTTAGAAAATAGCTTTGAAGACGGGCCCTTGTTTCTAATCGGCTCTGGCCTAGCTTTAATAGATATTCAAAACCAAACCTGGTCGACCTCATTGAAAAATGATCTGATGGGCTTTTATTTTGATATCGATCGCGTTCCGCCATCGCAACAAACTAGCGAAGATATTTTAGAACTGTTATTCTTTCAACTTGATGGGTTTACGGTCTAATGTCAGCATAGGGCATGAGTACCACTGAACTTTTACCCGCCCCCATCCAAAAATGGCTTTCTGAAAAGCTTTCATCGCAATCAATGACGATCTATCAATTAGCGGGCGATGCTTCCGCGCGACGTTATTACCGCGTTGTTGATAAAGATAAAACCTGGGTCTTAATGTGTTGGGAACCCTTCGTGGCCCAAGACTATCCTTTTTTAAGCGTACAAAAACATTTCGAAAGTTGCGGTATTGAAGTTCCGGCCATCGTGGCCGTTGGCGCCGAACTTGGCGTTCTACTACTAGATGATTTGGGTGACCTAACTCTCGAACGCAAATTTTGGGAGGCCTCGAAACAAGAGTCTTCTTCAAACTTTTATTTTAAAACCATCGATGAGCTTATTAAGATTCACGACAAGGCCACCTACTCTGATGTTAAATCAACAGCTTCGGTTACCCAATTTGATACGGCAAAGTTTTTATGGGAAATGAATTATGCGAAGGAACATTTGCTTTTAGGTTTACTGCAACTAAAATTGGATGATGCGACTTTAAAAGAATTAGATAACTGTTTTGTTAGTTTTTGCGAAAAATTACACCAGGAGCCTAAAGTCATCTGCCACCGCGATTTTCATTCGCGCAATGTTATGATTCACCGAGATAAAGTGGCCGTAATTGATTTTCAAGACGCTCGCTTGGGCCCCGTGCAATATGACTTAGTTAGTTTAATCAAAGATTCGTACGTTGATATTAACGACAATTACGCGCAAATTTTAATGAATTACTATTTAGACCACGCGCAAGTCAAAAAAACTAAAAACTACAGCGCCGAAAAATTTATGAATATCTATGAACTTCAATCTTTGCAGCGGTGTTTTAAAGCGTGCGGCAGTTTCGCAAGCTTCATGAACACTCGCCAAGACCGTCGCTATTTAAAATACTTGAAGCCTACTTTACGCCGCGTGATGCATTCATTACTGATGTTTCCAGAATATAAATTATTACATCGCCTGCTGGTTGATTCGGGCGCGCTTGAAAGAAATTTCGAGACCGCTCCGTGAGTACTTCGGTTAACGCGATTTTACTAGCGGCGGGTCTTGGTACCAGACTGCGGCCCTTAACCCTTAAATACCCTAAACCTTGCGTGCCCTTTTTAAATGTGCCGATGGGGCTTTATCAATTTCGATTTTTAGAACACATTCAAGTCGATCGCTTAGTAGTTAATACTTTTCATCTGCCAGAGCAAATCGAAAAATTATTTAAATCGCAGCCTTATTTTAATGGCCCGGTTTCTTTTTCGCACGAAAGCCCCATCATCTTGGGTAACGGTGGCGGCCTTAAGAAGGCCAGCGCGCAAATGGATTTGACGAAGCCCATTCTAATGATGAATGCTGACGAGATTTATTTAACCCAAGACAAAACTTTTTTAAAGCGGGCGTTAGACCAACATATCGCCCATAAAAATTTAGCAACGCTCGTCGTGATGAAGCACCAGGGCGCCGGTACAAAATTTGGAGCCATTTGGGCCGACGGTGAAAAAGTTGAAACAATTATGGCTGCGAAAACATCGCCGCAAAATAAAAACTTCCGGCCCTGGCATTATATTGGCGCGCTCTTTATCGAGCCTGAAGTCATTGCGAACATTCCCGACAATAAAGAATTAAATATTTTCTACGACGTAATCATTCACGAGTTGCCAAAAAATCGCGTCGAAATTTGCACGCTTGAATGCGAATGGTTTGAAACCGGCAACCCCACTGATTATTTAAATGCTACCCAGCAAGTGATGCAAAAGCTTGATGCCGAGTTGTTAGC
Organism: Bdellovibrio sp.; assembly: GCA_014378765.1. Lineage (GTDB taxonomy): Bacteria > Bdellovibrionota > Bdellovibrionia > Bdellovibrionales > Bdellovibrionaceae > Pseudobdellovibrio. Next base: position 4,939 of record JACMNA010000136.1, read on the forward strand.
TTTTATTTCGCAGTTTGATTCAAGTCACGTGATCGAAAGTAACTACTCGAAGTCTTTGATATCGACTCAAGTTAAAGTGGCGGCAGAGAATTTAACTGGATTCAACGTGATTGCAAGATCGGCAAACTTGAATCAATCGAGCAAAATAAAAGATTCGGTATTATTTGATTCAGAAATTATTAACGCGGAATATTTCACTAAAAATTAACGGGCCTAATATCTACAATTATCTTGGGCCCATAAATGTATCTTGTTCGGCCTTTAGCTTATAACGACGATTCATCATACTGAAAATATCGTCGCCAGCCGCGCCAATTGTATCTCCGTGAAATTCGCGCGTAAGACCCTCGCTTGACGGCTTTCTTTTGCTGATATCTTTACTGCCCATGCCATTACCATTCAGGTTTTGGCCTGTGCCAGCACCCGCGGCGCCGCTCGACAAAGCACCCATTTCAGCCGCTACGGCCGCGTCAGCTTTATTTAAGTCATCTAATTCTTTTTTAGAATCCAAGCTTGCAACCGGCGCGCCTGAGCCTTGCATTTGTTTCATCAAGGCATCCGCTTGTGCCGCTGTCATACCGGCCTTCATCATGCCTTCCTTCGACATCAATGCATCAACATTAGTTGTTTGGCCATTTGGTAAAGTCATCGTTCCGTCTTTACCAATTTTATTTTTATTTTTATCGGACGCAAATGCAGATAAACCTCCGCCCACGGCTTTAAAATCTGTGCCTTTGAATCGTGGGTCCTTTACCATCGCTTCGCACGCGGGAGAATTCGGTTTACATTTTCCATCTTTATCAAGGTCGGCAATGCCATCGACATTTTTTGGATCATAAGGATTTTTGTCATCCGCAGTTGGTGCCGCGCCACAATCAGTTGTAACCGCGCCCGTTTGATTGGCTGAATTACAAGCCGAGTACTGAGCATTGTTCATCCGCTTCGCCTGCGCTTTCGCTTTGCCCATTTGGGCAAAGGCCGCCATGGCTAACGCCGTCAATGCCGCCGCACACGCCGGGGTTCCACATTCCCCCGCTTCAGCTATTTTCACCCCTCCATATGTCGCCGCGGCCATCGCGGCGGCTTGATAGATCGCAGATCCGGCTTTGTTCTCGTCGGCTACTTCGCTAAATCCGCCCGAAGATGACTTGCTG